>JAIBBF010000039.1 GCA_019694795.1 Flavobacteriales bacterium
GCTTTTTTTCTGTCCGAAATATCATATCCGATTCCTTTAAAACTGCCGTCTAAATTCCTGCTGATGTTCCAGTGAATCCATTTATTCTCGCCATGTTTCGTTTTTATTTTTTTCTCGAAACTCAATGCATTAATACCGGGATTACTTTGCAATTGCCGTTTAGCAATCAACATGCTTTGTTTTAGCGATTGACTTTTCTCGGCAGAGAATCGGGTCCAGTTATACCCCAATAATTCTTCGGGCTCAAAACCAAGAATGTTCCGAACCGAACGGCCTACATAGTCGATTGTTCCGTTTTCTTCAACGGAAACAACAAGTACATTCAACTGCTCCAAAAGCAGGTCATCCAAGAGTTGCATAACAATGAAAATTTAAAGGGGAGAAATCAATGAAACAATCAGATGAACCAATAACCGCAATTGAATTGGCGGACTGTCATCGGGAGAATAAAAATATGATTGCGTTGTTTCATCGGCAACAAATCTAGGAATTGAATCGGATCCGGAGGCTTTTCCTTCTTTCAGATTTATGCGATTTGCCCTATCCGATTTTATTCTTTTGTCTTGGAATCAATTATGATGGTAACAGGACCATCATTGGTGAGCTGCACTTGCATGTCTGCACCGAAAATTCCTTTTTGACATTCTTTTCCCTGCAGTTTGTTTAGCGTGCTGCAAAATTGTTCGTAGAGTGGAATGGCTATTTGCGGACGAGCAGCGCGGATAAAGGAGGGGCGGTTTCCTTTTTTGGTAGAGGCGAATAAGGTGAATTGCGATACCACTAGTAGTTCGCCATTGATATCATTCACCGATAAATTCATTTTTCCTTCATCATCAGAAAAAATCCGCATCGAAACAATTTTTGCAGTCAGCCATTCAATGTCTTCTTCACCATCTGCATCTTCAATACCCAGCAGAATTAATAATCCCTGTCCAATTTTTCCGCAGGTAATTTGATTGACGCTAACCTCTGCTGACTTTACGCGTTGTATAATTGCTCTCATCTCAATATCCCTTTCCGCGATAAGTTTCTTCTTCATCGTCGTTGTAAATCGACAAATAATTCACGTATCGGTTTTCCCAGATTTTTCCTTCTTCCACTGCTTTTTTAATTGCGCAACCAGGTTCGTTGATGTGCTGGCAATTATTGAATTTACATTCGCTCATTCTCGCTCTCATCTCCGGAAAATAATGCGATAATTCTTCCCGTTCCATATCCACCAGTCCAAAACCTTTAATTCCGGGTGTATCGATAATCCATCCACCGCCGGATAAGGGAAACATTTCTGCAAATGTGGTGGTGTGCATTCCTTTTTCGTGGTATTCGGAAATGCCGCCGGTTTTTAATTCTAGTCCGGGTTCCAACGCGTTAATGAAACTGCTTTTTCCAACACCGGAGTGACCCGCAATTAATGTCACCTTTTGGTGAAATAATTTTCGTAATTCCTGCATATCGTCTTTTTGGGTTGAATGCAGGATGCAGGTATAACCGATTTTTTCGTATTCACGTTTCAATGCTTTTACAATTTGTAATTCATCTTCATCGTAAATATCACTCTTATTAAAGCAAAGGATTACTGGAATATGATAAGCCTCTGCAGTCACTAAAAATCGATCTACAAAGCCGAATGGTGTCTCGGGTTGTTTTATGGTAATGAATAGAAATGCCTGATCGAGGTTGGCGGCAATAATGTGTGCCTGCCGGCTAAGATTTACACTGCGGCGGATGATGTAATTTTTACGATCGTCAATGGCCACAATCGACCCGGTTCCATCCCGGTCCTCTTCTATGGTAACATGGTCGCCAACGGCAATGGGATTGGTCGATTTGCCGCTTTTAATCCGGAAAACCCCTTTAATTCTGCAGTCCATGGATTTACCGTTTTCGAGATAAACGGCGTACCAACTGCCGGTAGATTTGGTAACGATGCCTTTCACTCTGTAAAGTTAGTTTATTCTCAGATTTATTCTCCTTTTTTGGTAGATTTGCCAGTAAACCCTATTAACGTGTCTATTTCTGTTCGACATATCTCTAAATCTTACGGCGAGCAATTGGCGCTGAATGATGTTTCATTTGAAATTGGTTCGAATGAGGTGGTGGGATTTCTTGGTCCCAATGGTGCTGGTAAATCAACCATGATGAAAATTATTACCTGTTATATTCCCCCTTCATCCGGTAATGCCCTGGTATGTGGAATGGATGTAATGGAAGATCCATTAAAGGTGAAAGAGAAAGTGGGTTATTTACCGGAGCATAATCCGCTTTATCTGGAGATGTATGTGAAGGAATACTTGCAGTTTATCGCAGGTTTACATCACCTGAAAAATAAAGATGCGAGGGTAAAGGAGATGATTGGATTGGTGGGACTCACACCTGAACAGAATAAAAAAATCGGTGCTTTATCCAAAGGATATCGCCAGCGCGTTGGTATTGCCCAGGCCATGATTCATGATCCGCAGGTGTTGATTCTGGATGAGCCAACTTCCGGATTGGATCCGAATCAATTGGAAGACATCCGCAATTTGATTGTTCAAATCGGAAAATCGAAAACGGTGATGTTGTCCACACACATCATGCAGGAGGTGGAAGCGATTTGTAGTCGGGTTATTATTATCAATAAAGGACAAATCGTAGCTGATGATACAACCAAACATCTTCAGCAGGAAAATGTTGCTCAACAAGTAGTTTTTGTTGAATTCGATAAAGTCATTGGCAGAAATAAACTCAATTCTATTCCCGGTGTTTCCAATGCAAAAAATATTGAAGGGAATACCTGGATTATTGAATCGAAAAGTACAGAGGATATTCGTCCCGTAATTTCGCGTTTTGCTTTGGATAACGGATTATTGGTGCTCACCATCCGTAAAGAGGAACAATCGCTCGAAGAAGTGTTTAAGCGATTGACCGGAAAAAAATAATTGCTCGTTCAATTATTTGGGACAATCCACCTTAATATCGAGATCGTCGATGAGCAATTCTTCTCTGGAGCGGTTCCAAAAATAGAGTCCGAGCTCATCACCGGCTTGTAGCGGATTGGCCACCAATAATGTCATTTCATGCTGTTGCCAGATTCCGATTTCTTCCTGCGGGTATTCTTTAACCGGAATTCCCTGGTAGAGTAAGGTGCTGTCGTTTTTATTTAGAAAGTGAACTACAAACAATAGGTCCTTTCCGTCACCGGGTGATGTGATTTTCTTTTTAAAATGAATTTGAATCCAGATTTTTTCTGCCGATGAAAAGCTGGAATCAGCTACCATACTATTGGAGCAGGGAAATTCATTGTCCTTTGTATTTAAGGCCCCATCGGGTAAAGCATCGAAATGATTTTCGATATGGATCAGGGTCTTTAATCCGTTCGGTGCATAGGGAGCATTATCGGATGTGCCACCAAAGATGTTTCGGTATTCATCGCCTGTTTTTAAAAACACCATTGCGAATTTTTGTGCATTCATGTTATTGGGATGGAAAATTCCCACGTGATGCTGATACGAAAAAATTAAATTCAACGGAATACAAAGTATAATCCAGATCCCGCTCAGAAAATTCATGGCACTTTCGCGCAGTTGTATGAATTGCCAAAGGATAAAAAATGCAAACAAGCTATAAAAATCCATCATGGGTCGCATACCGAAGGCGTCTGAATAATACCAGCAATACCAACTGGAAAGAATGTAGGTGAGGAGAATGAAGAACAATAAAAAACTGAGTGTGCGGAATTGATTTTTTAAAAATGCAGGAAGCAATAATGGAATAAGCGCTAAAAATGCAGGAGCATAAATGAAAAATCCTTTTTTAAAACTGAATAAGAAATCGACAAAGTGCGGATCGTTAAAATAAAATCCTTCGCCTTTGTAGGACCAGTAAAAAAAATGTCCCGATTGAATTTTCCAGAACAGTAATTGAGGAAGAATGGCAATTGAAAATAATAATGAAGCAGGAATTAAAAATTTTAACCGGAGAACATCCTTACGCAACCAGTTTATGCACTCTTCTGCATTTGAAAATGTAACAGGTAAAAAACAAACAAACAAAATATTTACCGGACGAGTGATAATGATTAGTCCCGCAATAGCAGCAAACCAAAATCCATATTTATCACCCGGTGATTCTTTCCATTTTAAAAACAGAAACAGTGCCAGTGTAATAAGAAAAAAAGAATAGATGTGCGAGAAAGAGGGATAGATGATGACATAATAAATCAATGGCGTTCCAAAAATAAATGCGCTTAGGGCGATGAACGTAAAGGCATATCCTCCAGCAAATACGTCCCGGATAATCCGGGACAGAATAAATATTCCTGCAAGAAAATAAAACAGCGCCGCAAAGCTGATGGCATATTGATAGGGAGCACTAAAACCATCTGCAGTTGTCCCTGTTACCAGACAATAAACATGAGCAAACGCAAAAAAGGGTGCTTGCATCAAGGCGGTACCGTAGGTGTATTTGTTGACTTTCCTACCTTCTTCAGTTTTTACATGAAACAACAAGTTTTCCTTTTCATTGCCAAAATCGCCACGGATAAAAATGGAAGGCAAATAGGCATAATACCCTTTACCGTCGCTTTTAATGCATTCTTTCCATGCTTCACCTGTTTCCCCTTTCCATCGGTATGAATTAATCATGCCGGTTAGAATAATGGCTACTACCATCAGGTAAGCGATAATATATGAATGTTTCAATTTCACGAATTAAAAACGTCGAGTGCTTGTTCAATATCCGACCACAAAAGTTGACTCTCTTCTAAGCCAAAATAAAAGCGAACCATATTCCAGGGATGTTGATGTTGTTCCGCTTCGGTTTGATAAAAAGTACATATCGGAAGTTGGAGCGATTCATATCCGCCCCAGCTTACGGCCATACGGAAATACTTCAACCGGTTGCAAAAGTCCTCCATTTCTTTTATGCTTTTTGCTTTGAAGCACACACTGAGGAGTCCGCCATTGCCCGACATCTGTTTTCTGACCAGATCGATTTGTTCTGAATTTTCGGAATGCGTAAAATAAATACGTTCAACTTCTTTTCGTGATTTAAGTTGATCAGCAATGAATTTTGCATTGCCTGAACTTTTTTCAAAACGCAAATGAAGCGTTCGGAGTCCACGTAAAATCAACCACGATTCTATCGGCGAAGCAATAGCGCCAAGCGTCATGAATTCCGATTTAAGAATGGATTGAATGATTTCTTTGCGGGAGCAAATAACTCCTGCTACAACATCGGAATGCCCATTAAAATATTTTGTTGCAGAATGAATCACTATATCAATTCCGAATGAAATCGGTTGCTGAATAATTCCTGCTGAAAAACTATTATCACAAATGGTGCGTATGTTTTTGCTTTTCGCAAATTGTGCAATCACTTCCAGATCCTGAACATCGAATAAAATCGAATTGGGAGATTCAAGGTAGATGAGCGTAGTGTTCTCTCTAACATGCGATAAAAACGATTCGCTGTTTGTACCATCTGCAAATGTGCATTCAACGCCAAAGCGATTTAATAATCCGGAAATGAGATAATGCGCCCAGGAGTAGGGGTGACTCACACACAATATATGGTCGCCCGCTTTTACTGAATTAATCACCGCAGCACTTATGGCCGCAGCGCCGCTCGAAAGGACCAATGCATCTTCCGATTTTTCCAGGGCTGCAAGTTTTTCTCTTAAAACAGAAACTGTAGGATTCACCCCACGGGTGTAAAGCGGTGCTGTACTTTCATGCTGAAATGCGTTTCGAAATGAAGCTACATCCGGAAAGCAGAAATTACTGGTTTGATAAATAGGAGGAGCAACAGCATTTTTCCATTCGCTGTGGTTTTCTCCCAATAGAAATAATAATTCAGAAAAATCCTGATCCATAAAAAAAGGGCCCCCTTAGAGAGAGCCCTTCAATAATAAGGAGAATTTCGCTTATTTCAATTTGAATTCTGCTTTCACTTTCGATACGAAATCTAATTTTTCCCAAGGGAATAACTCAACAGTAACTTTTTTCTCGTTGTCTTTTCCTTTGTTAAACACTTTTGTAACTTTTTTAGGCTCGCGACCCATATGTCCGTAAGCTGCAGTTTCTGCATAAATAGGTGTACGCAATGAAAAGCGTGTTTCGATGGCGTATGGACGCATATCAAAAATCTTCGCTAATTTTTTCGCGATTTCACCATCGGTCATATTTACTTTCGCTGATCCATAGGTGTTCACATATAAACCAACAGGTTCTGCAACACCAATGGCATAAGCAACCTGAACTAATGCTTCATCGCATAATCCTGCTGCAACAATATTTTTTGCAATGTGGCGTGTTGCATAGGCTGCAGAGCGGTCAACTTTACTCGGATCTTTTCCGGAGAAAGCTCCTCCACCATGTGCACCTTTTCCACCATAGGTATCAACGATGATTTTGCGTCCGGTTAATCCGGTATCACCGTGTGGACCTCCAATTACGAATTTTCCGGTTGGATTGATATGGTATTTGATTTTATCGTTGAATAAAACCTGAACGCGCTTAGGAAGTTTTTTCATTACGCGTGGAATCAAAATGCTGATCACATCTTTCTTAATCTGATCCAACATTTTTTTCTCAGCAGCGAAATCATCGTGCTGTGTCGAAATTACGATTGCATCAATACGAACCGGTTGGTTGTGGTCGTTATACTCAATGGTAACCTGACTTTTTGCGTCCGGACGAAGATACTTCATCACTTTTCCTTCGCGGCGAATATCTGCTAATTCGCGGAGTAAAAGGTGTGCAATTTCCAATGGAAGTGGCATGTAAGTATCTGTTTCGCGGCAAGCGTAACCAAACATCATTCCCTGGTCACCTGCTCCTTGTTTCCATGGATCTTTCTTTTCAACCCCTTGATTGATATCCGGAGATTGTTCATGGATGGCAGAAAGGATTCCGCAAGAATTGGCTTCGAACATATATTCAGCCTTGGTGTATCCGATTTTACGGATAACATCGCGGGCGATATCCTGAACATCTAAATAAGCTTTCGATTTTACCTCTCCGGCAAGAACAACTTGTCCGGTTGTCACCAATGTTTCGCAGGCAACTTTTGAAGCTGGATCATAAGCCAGAAAATGATCAATCAGCGCGTCCGAAATTTGATCGGCCACTTTGTCGGGATGTCCTTCAGAAACGGACTCAGATGTAAATAAATACGGCATGTTTAAAGGTGTTATTTAACGATGCGGCAAAAATAAGAAAAGGAAATGGGATTTGGGAATAGCTTATTACAATATAAGTTAAATGCTAAGTGTCTATTTAACAGGGTTTTATTGGTGGGGATGTATTCTTCATCAAAAGGAAACGATATCTTTCGTTCGATTTGTTTGAATAAAAGACACGCTGCAAACAGGATTTTACAGCAATTGGCTTGTTGGTTTGGAGGGGGATTTTTATTCGTATTTTATATGAAAGGAATTTCAGAAAAAAATAATTCTAAGTTTATCCCGGAATAATAATTGCGCCATGGAAATTAATTTTACGCACCACCATTTAGTTGACCGGTTCATTCGCTATACCGCTATCGATACACAGTCGGATCCTTCGTCAACCACTTGTCCTTCTACCGAAAAACAAAAAAATCTTGCAAAGGTTTTGGTGGAAGAACTAAAAGCAATGGGAATAAGTGATGCCATGATGGATGAACATGGTTATGTTTATGCCACTATTCCAGCAACCAGTAAAAAATTGGTTCCCGTTATTTGTTTTTGTTCGCATATGGATACATCACCCGATTGTTCGGGTGAACATGTAAAGGCCGTTATTCATAATAATTATCAGGGAGGAGATATTGTCCTTCCCGGCGATAATTCCATTATCATTCGTGCCAATGAACATCCTGCTTTACGGGAGCAGATCGGACAAGATATTATTACTTCCGACGGAACCACCTTGCTGGGTGCCGATAATAAGGCAGGTGTTGCCGCCATTATGAATGCTGCGGAATTTTTGATGCAACATCCGGAAATTCCACATGGAGCCATTCGCATTTTGTTTACGCCCGATGAGGAAATTGGACGAGGAGTGGATAAAGTAGATATGAAAAAGTTGAATGCCGATTTTGCTTATACCATCGACGGCGAAACCTTGGGTCATATTGAAGATGAAACTTTTTCTGCAGATGGTGTAACGGTGGTTATTCATGGAATACCCACGCATCCGGGATTTGCGAAAGGGAAAATGGTCAATGCCTTAAAAATCGCTTCAGATTTTGTAGCAGCATTACCAAAACATGATCGCTCGCCGGAGACAACGGCCGACAGAGAACCGTTTTTTCATCCGGTTTCCATTTCGGGCAACATCGAAATTTGTTCGGTCGGATTTATCATTCGCGATTTTAATACAGCAGGTTTAGCAGTACTTGAAAATGAATTAAAAGAAATTCTTCACCGTGTGATGGAACATTATCCGGGAGCTTCGTTTGATTTTATCGTTAAAGAACAATACCGGAATATGAAAGAAATTCTTGATCAGCATCCCTATGTGGTTGATCACGCAGTGGAAGCTATACAGCGGTCGGGATTAAAAGTACACCGCGGTGGAATAAGGGGTGGAACGGATGGTTCGCGACTTTCATTTATGGGACTGCCTTGTCCGAATATTTTTGCCGGCGAACACGCTTTTCACAGTAAATACGAATGGGTGAGTGTCCGCGATATGCAAAAAGCCAGTGAAACCATTGTGCACTTATCGATGATCTGGGAAGAGAAATCGAAATGAGGTTGAGTTTCCCGTTTATTTTTTCCGGTAATTCTGCAATGATTTTTCCAGACCTGCAATCATCTCATCGCGCAACCATTGTGGTTTTATTACTTCCACTTCACTGCCATAGGAACGAATCGCCATTCGCAATTCGGGTGATGGAATCACATATAGTGAAATAATTAATTCATCACTGGTTTCACGCACTATTTTTTGTGTAGCATGCAATGCTTGTGTTTTAACGTAAAGTGCATCGTGACCCGAAAACTTTAATTCTATGGTTTCCGGAATCATTTTGTCGACCGTAATTCCAAAGGAGTGTTTAAAATAGTTTTCCGGATCGAAGGATTTTTCCAGGTGAAATTTTTCTTTTACAATTTCTGTTTTCAGCATCCGCTCTAAGCCGAACGTGCGCAATGCTTTGTCGCCCGCGCTCCACCCAATCACGTACCAGCGATTTCTGTATTCGCGCAGTAAATAGGGATGCAGCGTTTTCTGCGATTTTTTTCCGCTTGTAAACGAATGATAATCGAATTGCACCACCTGATGATGAATGATCGCAGAGGTAAATAATTCGAGCAGGGATTGATCCATTCCTGTCGGATGATCTTCCACCTGAATAATTTTATTGAAATTCGATTCCCCGGCAGCGCGTGAAATATTTACAGTTTCCATTATTTTTCCAATCGCTTCTTCGAAGCGACCTAAAATTCCTGTTCCGTTAAATTGTTTGAGAATACCTGCTGCAAATTCGATGGCCATTAAATCGTCTTCTTTTAACGGAATTTTAGAAATGGAGTAGTTATCGTCGGTATACAAATATCCCTTATGCGCCTTTGAATATTCAATGGGTGCTTCAAATCCGAGTCCCTCATCAAATCGCATGGCGTAGATGTCTTTTTGAATGGTGGATTCAGAAAAAGTTTTACCTAAAATCTCTTCGCATTTATCAGCCAGTTCCGCCAGATTGGGGAATGGTTTTTGTTTATTCCTTAAAGCGGAATCTATAATGCGGTAGCGAATGTAGGCTTCCTTATTGGCAGGCATGATTTGTTTTTTTTCGAAGATACCAAATTCTGACTCCTATTTACTTCGCACTACGGTGATAAATTAGCGCAAAAATTAAGTTTCAGCGGTTTTTTTCGGAACAACGCAGGTTCTTTGCGTTCTACAACCCGATGTTTGTCAAAATGATTTTTATGAATGCTCGTTTTTCATTTCCCTCTTTTCCCGCTTCTTTGCGACTCAGCTACAAGCGTACGCGTTTCGAAGATTTGGATGATCGCCTGGTGGCCTGGCATCTTTTTCACCTTGGTGGCAGGTATTATGAAGCTGAAATGGAAGCGATCTATTTTGGTGGTCCCTATGGCGCAAAAGTGTTTTATTCTTTAAATTGAATTAATCCGATGGCAGGATATTTCGTAACGCGAAAAAAACGGGTGGTGGTGGAATTGGATGAAATTGTGTTTTTGTCCGACTGCAAATCCCCCGAGGAAGCAAAACGAAGGGCTTTGAGCGGAGAGGGTCAGTTGCTGCGTGGTTCGGAGAAGTATGTCCAGCGCAAAGGCAGGGATAAAATTATAGAGGCAGAAGAAGTGATGGAGGCCTGATTATTTCATTACCAGCTCCCACGATTTTACGATGGTTTTTCCCTTTTTAATTTCTTTAGGAGGCATTTTTTTATAGAGCACTTCGGTGAATAACATGTACTCCCGTTTATTAAAAAGTTCCACTTTTACCCAGCAGAATTCCAGTGCTTCGGGATTAAACAGTTCCATATCGGGAACCTCCCAGCTAAAGGTGAAAATTTTCCCGAACCGGCTTTCCGCAATAGCGAGGGAGTGACCATGATCGGGATCGAAACCAATGGAGCGAACGCTGTTATGAAACAATGGAAATAACATCCCATGTTCCAATAACTGATTTAATGTTTTTCTGAAGTTCTTTTTACGCGCGCTGTGGCGGATATTCATTACGGCTCTTCTTCCGGGCACCACTCCCAGCAATAACAGGTCATCGTCTAAATCTTCCCAATGGAGAATCGCTTTTCCTCCTTCTGTAACTGCATCCATTCCCAGAAAAAAATCATCTTCCAGTAAATTGTACCATCCTCCGGATTTCATGGAAGAAATTTTATTTCTGCACGTTTCCCAGGTCTTTTCACTCAGTGAAGAAGAACGGAGCAATAGGGCGGGACCCTTGATTTGGATGGACAGCGTAGCCATTGGGAACGAAAATAACGGAATATTCGTACCGAGAGGCCATTCTGTTTATTACTTGTGCCGGATGTTAAAAACGCAGCACCTGGTTTACCTTAAAGCGGAAGCCAGATGGATCAATTCGAAATTGTTTTTCTGCATCAGGCCTGTGCTTCTGCCATTTCAAATTCAAACTCCCGGTTAAGCACGGCCATTACCTGTTTGCAAATTTCTTGTCCGCAACCCTCCGCATTCGCCGGCTCTGCACCATCGAGGTGATAGGTAGAAAAGGCGGTTGCAGCGTTAAGTAAGGTGTAAAAACTATGTTTTCTACCCTTGCGTTCGATCGACAAGAGGTTGTCGAATGCGTTAATCTGACTGATGATCCCTTTTCCGGAATAGGTTTTATGTTTCAGGAAGTTTTTCTGCAACACCTCCACCACGCGGTAACGAATCTCCTCGCAGATTTCGTCGCTGGCCACCAATACATCGAAGCGATTCAGTTTACTGTACAGGTCAATGCGGGCCGATTCATATTGACGAATGATTCGTATGGCATTTTGTTTGCGTTCTTCTGCACCCCCGGGGTGAATAAATAATGGGGCAATTTTTTCGGTGTAGCGATTTCCTCTTCCCTCGGAAAAATGAAAACTCGCGAGGTAAGATTTTCCGCTGCTTTCATGGGAGGCCACCAATAACAAATATTCCCGAACCGATTCGCCGTTAATACGCAAACCCTCCTGCATATTCTTTAAAAAGAAAAAGGTTTTTTTTCCTTCCTTCCACTCGCGCTCGCCCGAAAAGCGAAAATTCCCGGCTCTGGCGATTTCATAAGCAAGGTCGCGCACCGGAGCGAGCATGATTTCTTTTTCATCCTGACGATAAACTGTTTTAAGCGCCTGGGCACTTCTGTTCCAGTTTTCAATGTTCCGCGATAATGGTAAAACCTGTGCATTCATGATCGTTTGTATTAGAGCTGGGAACATTCCCAAAGCTTACGATACAAAAATCTATAGCCAGAACGCAAAGGAAATGCGTTCAGAAATATTTACAACGCAAATACAATGCGTTCTGCCTGTAATTCGCGCATTTTAATTCGTAAAATGAACAGGGATTGAACTATTTTTACAGTCCATGTTTGCCATTATCGATATCGAAACAACAGGATTAGATCCAAAAAAGGATAAAATCACAGAAATCGCTATTGTATTGCATGATGGACTCGGAATAACGGAGCAATTTTCCACCTTGATCGATCCACAACGCAGTATTCCGCAGCATATCTCCCGCATTACCGGAATTCATAATGAAATGGTAAAGGGACAACCCCGTTTTTTTGAGGTGGCAAAAAAAATTCTGGACCTCACACGCGACCGCATTTTTGTGGCGCACAATGTTGAATTCGATTTTCGTTTTATTGAGGAAGAATTTAAATCGCTGGGTTATCCCTATAAGCGCGAAAAATTATGTACGGTTCGCTTAAGCAGAAAATTATTGCCCAAACGATATTCCTATTCACTGGGAAAATTATGCGAATCATTGCAGATTCCGCTTCTCAATGCACACCGGGCAGCCGCTGATGCCTATGCAACGGCGCAATTGTTTTCGTATCTGATGCAGTTAAAAAGCGCTCATCCCTTATATAAATACCAGGATATTCATGCTTTAAATACTGGTAGGGTTCAAAAAATCCAGCAATACATCTTGGCCAAACTTCCGGAGCGTATTGGTGTATATAAATTTTATAATCGTCAGCATGAACTGATTTACATTGGTAAAAGCACCAATCTTCGTCAGCGCGCCATTCAACATTACAATTCCAAAGAAAAGAAAACCCGGCAGATGATTGCCGAGATTCACAATGTGGAATTTGAGGAAACGGGAACAGAACTAATTGCATTGCTGCTCGAATCGGAGGAAATAAAACGACACCAACCCAAATATAACCGCGCAAGAAGGAAAAATGCCTTTGCCTATGCTATTGATACATTTTTTGATGATAAAGGAATCCGGAATTTTAAAATAGTTCCAACGGCTGAAGCTGCTTTTCCACTTCGGTTATTTCATACCTGGATTTCTGCCCGCTCGGTGTTAAATGAGGGAATGGACCATGCGGGGATTTGTCCCAAATTCTGCGGATTGTATGAGCACGAGGGACCATGCTTTAACCACCAGATCAGAAAATGTTCGGGGATTTGTTGCGGAAAAGAAGAGATCGACCGTTATAATCAGGCAACCGAAGTGTGGATGAATCGTTTTGGAGTAAACAATGAAACCCGCGTTATCTGGGGAGAGGGCAGAAGTGAATCGGAAAAAAGTTTTGTGCTGGTTTACCACGGAAAATTTAGTGGCTATGGTTATTTAAACAGGGAACTAGAAATGAATAATCCCGACGATTTGCTTCAACGGGTGGTGCCGTTTGATTATTACCCGGATGCAGATGATTTAATCCTTGCATTTGAAAAGAAAAAAGAAAATGCAGAAATAAAAAATAGTATTCATCATGATTAAGAAAAATACAATTGTCATTTCCCTCGTTTTATTTCTCTTTTCTGCAATAAGCGTCAAAGCCCAGGATTGGTATTTTTTTCAGGAAAATAATCAAACCGGTCTTTACACTAAAGAGCAATTTACAGCGTTGGCCGAACGAAGATTTGATCAGGTTATGGTTTTAAATGATCATGCCGTACTCGCTCTTGAAAAGAAAAATGTACATGTTTTTCAATCCGGGAAAAAAGAAATTGTTTATTCCAATGCATCCATTGAAGAAGATAAACATGGAAATGTGTATTTGATTTCGGCGGATGCTCAGCGATCATTGTTATTCCACAATAAACAATTGCACAGCGAAAAACCATTTTTTGCAGGTGAATGGGAATACACCGGTACAGCTGATTTTTTCATTGTGCATATTGCGGGTCGTTGTGCTTTGTTTCGTGCAAATCAATACCAATTGCAATGTCCGGTAGAATATGATTCTATTGTGAAAAATGAATTGGGATTTTTTCTGTTTAAAGGAAAGAATGCACAATTAGTGAATCAATCAGGTACATCCGTTTCACTTCTTTATAATCAGGTTTTGGTGACTCCCGAATATTTTTGCTATACCGAAAACGGAAAGCGATTTTATAAAAATAGCAATAGCTCCATCAGTTCAGAATATGATCCTGCCAGAGTAAAGGGCATTGTCGGAAATTTGCTTTTTACCCGTTCCGGAACGCTTGTAAATTCTTCCGGAAAATTAATCATGGGTTATATCAATGGTGCGGGATGGATAAGCCATAATGCGTGTTATTTTTTGCAGGGAGAACAATATGGATTGATGCAGGCTGATGGAAAAATTCTAATTCCCGCAAGGTATTCAACCATGCAATCGCTTGGAGGAACTGATCGTTGCGTAGCATTTAAATCCGGTGCAGGTAATTGGGAGGTGTTTTCGGCTAATGGTAAAAAAGTGGGCACTTGTAGTTCCATTTCTGCTAAGGGAGAATTAAAATTACTTCAATTTGAAAATGGGACAAAGGAATTGATTAGTAAATCCGGAAAAGTCCTTGCACAGGGAGCGATTGTGGATTTCCAGCATCCTTTCGATTTTATGGATGAAACATTGATAACGAAAAACCGCTTGATCGTTAGCTATGCAGATTCAGTGAAAATTCTTGATTTGGATTTGGAAAAGGAAATCATTCATGGTCCCTTTCAATTTTTATTTTTTGTAGATGGTGTGTATGGGTTTACGGATCAAAAACAAGTACATGTCTATACCGAAAACGGCGAAAAATTTATGCCCAAACAAAGCCTCGAAGTAGTAAGCTATTTTGGAGAGGGCGTTTTTTTACTGGGGAATACACTGGAGGTTTTTATCATGAATCGAAAAGGACTTTCACTTTGCAATAAAACATTTTCTGAAGCTTTTGCTTTATACCATGGTGAATTTGTGGGACGAAAAGACCGTCGCTATTTTTTATATGATAAATCCGGAAAAGAATTAGCATCGGCAGATTCAGCTATAATGATGGATCGTGCAGCAGTGGCATTGAAGACGGGAAATGAAAACTGGCGGGTGTATGTGACCAAATACCACGATTTTTTGAAAAGTGATTTTCAGGAAATTTTATCGTATCGCATCGGGGCTAATTTTTTCGATCCCGTGCAATTTTACGGACTCAGTCAAAAAGATACCACCTGGTTTTATTCCGATGGCGAAGGCGAGTTTTTCTATTATCCGGGTGGAGTAAATGAAGGACTGAATTATTTTATTGCCGGATCTACAATAGAAAATGCGCGTTTAGTTCCAGTTGTTTATTCAGAAAAAGCGGGACGAATTTTTAAAACGGCAATGATTCCGGTGTATGACCGGAATGATGTTGCAAAAGTAGAATGGAAAGCAATTACAGCCCCTAAATTCAATCCGGGTAAATTGAATATTTGGATCAGCGATCGTCCGGTTTTTACACAAGGTGTAGATGAAGTAAAAGTGAATATGCGGACCTATTTCGCAAATGATCCGAACGCTTTTTATTTTGATCATTATGTTTCATTTACGGAAACGGATCCGTTTTCATTCGGACAAAGTTCCGATTCAATGGTAATTGTCCCTTCACCATTATTGTTTTCCCGTAATGGAAAATGGGGCGCCGCACATTGGAATGGTTCTGAATTTATTCCTGCAGAATACGATTTTATCAGCGAATTCAGGATGAATGATGAATGGTGTTGGGTGGCGAAGAAGAAAAATGAATTGTTTGTTTTTGATTCCGACGGCGTACTACTCATGAAAGATCAGGTTGATTTTGCTATGCCGGTTTATGATGTGAATACGATGCAAGTCATAGCGTTTCTATTAAACCGAGGAGGTAAGGAGATCATTTCATCCTCTTCGGGTACCGGAACAACCAAAAAAATAAAAGGCGGTAAATTTTCGATATTAAAAGGAAACAGCAACTCTTTTCCTGCAACTTATTCCGGTGAAATAGAATTTAATTTGGATGATCAACACGTAATCTTCAATTCGCGCACTTCCGATTGGTCAGGTGTGCTCCGTATTCATCCTACGGCCAAAATCATTTATCGCGATGGTAAAAAAGAAAAAACAGAACTGTATTAATGGGTTTTGCTTTTCATTTCTTTCTGCCAGGATAAAAATCCGAATACCGCTAAAATGGTAAAAACGAGATATTCCATCGAGAACAGATGAATTCCTTTTACCCAATATAAAAGGGTGCAAAGGGTATCGGTAACTATCCAGATGATCCAGGATTCTATTTTTTTTCTGGCTTGTAAATAAGTTGCAATTACACTCATCACCGCAATGGCGGTGTCGATATAAGGGTAGTCGGCCGGTTTAGGAAATGCTTTTGGAAAATATTCGTGAATATGTGCAATCAGGTAGCCGAGGAGAACAGAGAAAATCAGGACAAGGATTGGAATGAGGAACTGCGTCCCTTTTTTCATCCATTGAACTTCCAGACTGTGATCTCCTTTTTTTTGCCAGGCAATCCATCCATAGATGGATACAACAAAATAATATACCTGAAGTAACATGTCAGAATACAACTGCACAGTATAAAACATGAAGAAAAAACAAATCACATTAACGATTCCAATCGGCCAGGTGATGATGTTGGAACGTGCAGCAAAAAATACGGCTAGCAATCCGGTAAGTGTCCCAAGAATTTCAAGAAGGGTTAGGGGATAATCCCAAAGTGTAAAAAGAGGATTTGTCCAAATGGATAGCTGCATTTTCAAAAATACTATCCTTTACAATACAACCAGCTTTTTCGCTTTGAAATTCTTTTCTCCTGCTTGTAATTTAATCGTGTACATTCCCTTTGCAAAGGTACTTGCATCAATACGGATAGATTTTCTGCCATTGGCGTTGCTGCTGTGAATCAATCTGCCATTGATG
Organism: Flavobacteriales bacterium; assembly: GCA_019694795.1. Classification (NCBI taxonomy): domain Bacteria; kingdom Pseudomonadati; phylum Bacteroidota; class Flavobacteriia; order Flavobacteriales; species Flavobacteriales bacterium. Next base: position 16,806 of record JAIBBF010000039.1, read on the forward strand.
TCGTAAACATAAACCATTGATTCCGGTTCCATTTCATCACTGCTGATAATGATTTGTTCATGTTGCGGATCGTACCAGCTGTTCCAATTGTCGGAAACTTCATTGATGCCCACGAAGCAATTGGGATCATAAGCGCGTGAAGGGGATCCGTTCGGACAACCCGAAAACCAATTTTCTGCATGATTCATTTTACCTGACGGATCGAGTAACTCCAATGTTGTTCCGCCTCCATCCGGTAATTGCGGCCAGGGTAATGCATCTGAATAACGCATCGAGAATCGTAGTTTTCCGTTGTTGTTGTAAACGCGCAATAATTCTCCGGAATTCGATAAACCAAATCCCGTTCCGCCTTGCATGGAATCAATTTGTGGCCAAATGGTAGAGAACATAAGACTATCCTGACTAATCACAATTCTACCCATTGGAAGAAGCAGAGTGCCCGGTGCAATGATGAACGAATGCAAATCATCATCATCTTTAAATTCCCATCCGGAAATATCGAGCGTATGCGATGATGGATTTAGTAATTCGATCCAGTCTGATGTGGGACTTGTAGGATTGTAATTAATTTCACTTATGACAATTTCTTCTTCACAGGGGTGATAAAATTCACCGGGTGAACCAAACATGCAACCATCGAACCAGGCTGATGGAGAATTTTCATTATGAATGGATGTGTCGCGTTCAAGCGTTCTTCCTTCGCCATCTGCAGCGAAAGGCCATGGAAGTGAATCCGAATAAATGATGTTTTGAATGATCACTCCAAAGGCATCTTTCAAGGCGATTCGGTCGGATGAATTTTTCAAATCGAATGCCGGATTTGAAATGCAATTATTTACCGAAGGAAATTCATTTCTGAATAATAGAGAATCGCTGCATACTAATAAAAATCCGTGTGAAGGAATTTTTGTCTGATCCGGAAATTGAAAAAACTGGTAAGGTGTTTGTTTTTCAATTCTCCATCCGGTTAAGTTCACCTCGGTGTTTCCTCCATTGTAAATTTCAATCCAATCTCCCGCATCTGCCGTTGCTTCGCTATGATAATTGATTTCGGAAATAATTACATTTAATGTATCACCATTCCCGGCAAATACAGCAGTAAACTGATCACTTTGTGTAATGTTGATGAAAATACTTTCATTGGAATTTTGACTCATCACATTATTAGCCTGCCAATATAAAAAGGTGTAGCCCGGATTGGCAATGGCGGTTAAGCGGACAGGATTTCCATTAAAATATACACCACTCCAGGGTAAATTTTCAGGAATAATCGTGCTGATTTTTATATGACCCGCACCGGCTGGTAATGTATTCAATGTAACCGTTACCTGTGAGGTCATTCCGAAATCCGATTGAATTAAATTTCTTACTGCAGGAATCCGGTAATTATTGTAAGCATACATATTGTTATAGGTTCCAATAACAGATCCCATATTTCCACCCCAACGGTTATGGTGACGAGGCAAATCGGTGCTCAATGAATCAATCATGGCTTGTCCCACTACTGCAAGATTGGAAGATTGAAATACCGTATTCATCATGTCCGCATAACGATTGATGAAATAGTTTTTAAAAATCGGATTCTGTAAAACATGATCGAGAATCGCACCCGAATAAATTCCGGAAGTACGCATTTCATTCAGGTAATTCCTGTTGTAGTTTCCATCATACAATCCCAATCCAAAATCGATATCCCACAATACATGTCGCCATGGACCAACCTGATCGGAGGGTTTCCACATTTTGATGTTATTGGGATAACCACTCATAAAGTCGCCATTACCCACATAACTTTCGGTGACAAAATAATCGGTAAAATTTTCAAGATCCAGGTACATGCGTAATCCGTTGTAATACGAAGTATCGGTTACGGTTCCGTTATAAACATAACTCATCATATCGAACCATCCTTGTGAACTTCCTGCAATCGGATTTAAGCCATTGTAGGTGTGACTCAAAATATCAACGTTAGAAGAAGAAATTCCATGATTCGATGCGATAAAAAATTCATCTTCACGCTCACGGATTTCCAGCTCTCCCCAATACATTCCATTTAAAAAGCAAACGGCGGGTTCATAACCCATATAGTCCACATAACTGTTTTTCATCAGTCGTTGCATAAAAGCATCGCGGCTTCTTGCTCCCCAATAATCATTTCCTCCATTGCGTAAATTGATATTGGTGTAATCATTGATCCATGGTTTATCCGGAATTAATGGATCACTCATGGAGCCGGGTCCGTATTTCGATTTGCTGAGCAGGCGAAAACTTTTCTGATCATTTCCTCTCGACCATCCCCCGTGAATTTTAATTCCGCCGTCGAATGAAAATTTATTTTGTTTGTCTTTAGCAAAATATTCAATGTGGACCGGTCGCTCCCAGTTCATCCAGAAATTGGATCCGAAATAAGGATAGTTGTTTACATCTGCGTTCGGACCAAAAACATAGATTCCGTAGTTGTAATCCCAGAGATTAATGGAATCGCTCGCCAGAGAAAAAACCGGCAGTGTGGTATTTTCATTAATAAGATAAGTCGTGGTAGCAATTCTTCCCGGCAAATAATTTCCTGAAGTAGGAATTACTCTTGCCCTTAAAACTTGTGTGGAATAAATCTGAATGGTGTCGGTGTAAATATTATCCGATAAATCAGGATCATCACCATCGGTGGTAAAATAAATCGGCGCGCTACCTCCGAGGGTATACATTGTTGTTTTTACGGTGTCGGTATAATGACCGGCAGGAATTTCAATAATTACGTTTTCGGCATAACCGGAATAACATATAGATGCATTATTGGTGTACAAGGGAGATGGCACATTAAATACACAATAGGTGGTGGATGTATCAGGACTTCTTCCATAGGAATGATCAATGTCCAGTTGAGGAATTACAATTTGATCAACGATGGCTAATGACAAATCTGAAAGTAAAATTGTTTCGCCTGTTCCGGAAATTTTAAAATTGGAATGGATGTAACCGGTCGACTGATTAAACCAAACCGGATTTGGACCGAAATAGGTGTTGTTATTCGAAATTCCAAACGATAAAAACGTATTTGAACTTAAGTCGCTCGAATTGGTGGCCACATTATGTACTTGTATGGCTAACCGGTTGGTTCCGCTTCTTAATTGTTGTTGCAATACGTTGTTATCAATGGTAAATAATTCCGGAAGTCCGCCGGTATACATTGCGGCTTCGTGGTTGGCGCTGGCAAGTGTATTAAATGAAGTTCGTTGTCCGGAAACACCCACATTATTTCGTGCAACTTCTTTTCCATTGAGGTAGGCGATAAATGCATCGTCATAATCCATGGATAAAATGGCTTTTGAAATTACACTCGAATCGGCAACATTAAAATCGATATAATAATAAACCGAAGAACACATTCCAATCGTTGTATTGTCATCCCCATCTCCATATCCGATTCCGCCCATTCCATTTAACCAGCCTGTAGTAATAAATCCATTGTATATCCAATTGGTATCGGGTTCGGTGCTTGGAACGGTGTAATTAAAAAAATCATTGTTATTGATCGCTGTTTCCCAATGATCGACCAATTGAGTGATGTTTCTACCTGAAGCAAAAACAATAATCCGATTTCCGGGATTTAATAAATAATGAGGCAAATGAAATTTGTCGGGTTGATTCGCATTATCGCTCAGAAAATAATCTGCCAGATCAATAACGGTGCTTCCCGAATTATATAATTCAATCCAATCCGGTTGTTCTCCGAATTCATCGGTGAATACGGTTTGGTTAGAAGGACAAACCTCTGTAATGATCAATTGCGCATGGATGCGTCCCAACGAAAATGCCGATAACATCAGTACCAGCCATAACTTTAACTTCATGTAGTGTTCTTGTTGGCTTAAAAATAGATTGCTTTTGCCGATAAATAACGATTTTCCGTCATTTCTATTCACCGATACCTTTTGATGAGTGATTTTTTATCATACTGATTATCAGTCTGTTTAAATTCTGAATTATTGATCTTATAGGTTTTGTACAATATTTGATGTAATTTTCATCATAAAGAAAAATCTATGAACCGTTTTCTAACCCTTTTTGCAGCGCTGATGTTGAGTGTTGCTTCCTATGCTCAAACTGCAGTTGTACCCGGCGACGCTACTACGTTTGCTGCGGTGAAAAAAAGTGGAACCTTTGATTATACCTTTAATGGTGTTAGCGCTGATGCAGTGAAAGAAGCTGCTAAGAATTATGTTCGCTTTTTCAGTGTGGATGTTCGTCAGGATAAACAAACTGTTTTAGTAAAAGTTAAACTGAATCAAAACAGTGAACAGGAACGTAAGGTTCAGATTCGTTTTTTCAAATCATCCGGTATTACAACAGTTTCATTTAATGGTGCCGATTATTCGGTAGATGATTTTTTTGCTAAATACATGAATTAATTATTCACTTTCTATAAAGTAAAAAGGGCTCTTTAAAAGAGCCCTTTTATGTTTTTGTCATCCGGTATATTCGGTAAAGTAACTTTCAGGTTTTTACTTCGTTTCATTTCGCGTTGAATAGCAAATAATGCTTCTTTATTTCTCGCCCAGGCTCTGCGTGCAATTCCGTTATTTACATCCCAGAACAACATACTTTTTAGTCGGCGGTCAGCATCTTTACTTCCATCGAGCACCATTCCAAATCCGCCATTAATTACTTCGCCCCATCCAACACCGCCACCGTTGTGAAGCGATATCCATGTTGCGCCTCTGAATCCGTCGCCCACAAAATTATGTACGGCCATGTCGGCAGTAAAACGCGATCCGTCGTAAATGTTCGATGTTTCTCTATAGGGAGAATCGGTTCCTGATACATCATGATGATCTCTACCCAATACAACAGGTGCTTTTAATTTTTTTGCTTTTACGGCTTTGTTAAATGCTTCAGCAATTTTTATTCGTCCTTCCGAATCGGCATATAAAATTCGCGCTTGCGATCCTACCACCAATTTATTTTTTTGTGCTTCTTCTATCCAGCGGATATTATCCTGCATTTGCAATTTAATTTCTTTCGGTGCAGTCTTCATGATTTTTTTCATCACGTCGAGTGCAATTTTATCTGTTACTTCCAGGTCCTTCGGATCGGCAGAAGTACATACCCAACGGAAGGGACCAAAACCGTAATCGAAACACATCGGGCCTAAAATATCCTGCACATAACTCGGATAACGGAATTCGCGGTCTTTTCCTTTTACATCTGCACCTGCACGGGATGCTTCGAGTAAAAACGCATTTCCGTAATCGAAAAAATACATTCCGTTCGCCGTAAGCTGATTGATGGCAGCGGCATGCCGGCGTAATGTTTTTTGGACTTCAGCTTTGAATTTTTCCGGTTCGTCCGCCATCATTTTATTCGATTCTTCATAGCTGAATCCTACCGGATAATATCCGCCTGCCCATGGATTGTGCAACGAAGTTTGATCCGATCCAAGGTCCACCTGAATTTTTCGCTCTGCTAAACGTTCCCACAATTCAACAATGTTTCCGGAATAGGCAATCGATAATGCTTCTTTATTTTTCCGCGCTTCTATTGCACGGTCAATCGCTTCATCTACGTTCTCAAACACTTCATCTACCCAGCCTTGTTCGTGACGTTTATAGGTGGCTTTCGGATTGACTTCTGCTGTAATGCTAACCAATCCTGCAATGGTTGCAGCTTTGGGTTGTGCACCGCTCATTCCTCCTAAACCGGCAGTAATAAAAATCATTCCGCGCGTATCTTTTCCTTTTGATTGCATACGTGCTGCATTCATCACCGTTATGGTGGTGCCGTGAACAATTCCCTGCGGACCAATATACATAAACGAACCTGCTGTCATTTGTCCGTATTGCGTTACGCCTAAAGCATTAAAACGTTCCCAATCGTCGGGTTTACTATAATTCGGAATCATCATTCCATTCGTTACCACAACACGAGGCGCGTCTTTGTGCGAAGGGAATAATCCCATGGGGTGACCACTATACAAAACCAGTGTTTGTTCCTCACTCATTTCAGAAAGATATTTCATCGTAAGTAAGTATTGTGCCCAGTTTTGAAATACGGCACCATTTCCGCCATAAGTAATTAATTCGTGCGGATGTTGTGCTACTGCATAATCGAGATTGTTCGAGAGCATATGCATGATAGCCGCAGCTTGTTTGCATTTAGCAGGATAATGAGAAATCGGGCGGGCATAAATTTTATAATCCGGACGAAAGCGATACATGTAAATTCTTCCGTAGGTTTTTAATTCCTCTGCAAATTCCTTCGCAAGCACCGGGTGATGTTTTTTCGGAAAATACCTTAATGCATTTTTTAAAGCCAGTTCCTTTTCTTCCAACGACAAAATTTCCTTTCTGCGCGGCGCATGGTTTTGCGTAGTATCAAATTTTTTCGGTTTAGGTAATCGATCAGGTATACCCGTTTTTATGAGGGTTTTAAATTCAGTTAACGAAATGCTATCGCTGCCTTTATCCGTTTTCATAACAATACTATTTGAGGCAAAATTAAAAATAATGACATCAATACCTCTTTCGGAAAGAGATATTCGTCCGCTTTTTGTTTCTGTGTTTAAAAATGTACTATTTTGGTTCTATGGATGCATTGGCACAGATAAAAAAATATTATCAGGGACTCAATCCCGATATTCCTCAAGATGCCTGGAATGCGTTTGAACATTTGCTTGAAGTAAAGACGCTGGAAAAAGGAGAATTCATCACCGTACCCGGTGATATTAGCAATGAAGTCTGTTTTGTTGCAGAAGGTTTAATGGCACTTTATGTCAATATGGAGGACCGCAAAATGGTGCTCGAGTTTTTTGAAGAAAACACCTATTGTTGCGACTACGAAAGTTTTTTAACCCGCAAGCCATCGCGTTTATATATGGAGGCCATGGAAAAAACAACCCTGGTCAATCTAAAATTTGATGATCTCCAGTATGTTTATTCACTGGGCGCTTCGTTTGAACGCATGGGGCGATTGATTGCTGAATATTTATACATCTGTATTTCGCATAAAAGTTCTTCATTGTTAACGGAAAGTCCGGAACAACGCTATCAGGAATTGATGCAGACCCGACCTTATTTGTTTCAGCGTTTGCCCTTGTATCTCATTGCATCTTATCTGGGAATCACACCGGAATCTTTAAGTCGTATTCGTAAACGCATGTTGGTTAAAGCGGGAAATTGACTTAAGTCAAGAAATTTCCTTTCTGCCTTTTTCTTGATCAAAGTCAAGCTATCTTTTCTCTATTCCTTCTGATGTTTGCATAAACAATTTACGCATGAAGAAAATGATATTCCTATTCGTCCTGATAACCATTCCATTTTCAGGATTATTATCGCAAGGTGTACAAGTGATTAAAGGAACCATCTTCGATGATGCTTCCAAATCTCCTTTGCCGGGCGTTAATATTATTGTTGTAGGCACCGATCCGGTGATTGGCGCGTCTACAGATGCAAATGGAGCATTTCGATTGGAAAAGGTTCCTATTGGTCGACAAAGTCTTAAAATAACATCCATTGGTTACGAGGATAAATTAATTCCCGACATCATCGTTACCACCGGTAAAGAAGTGGTGTTATCCATTGCACTTACAGAAGCCATCACCACCCTTGGTGAAATAACGGTGAACTATGATGCATCGCAGGATAAAAATAAAACTATCAATGAAATGGCACAGGTGAGTGCACGTTCATTTAATCTGGAAGAAACAAAACGATATGCGGGATCGTTAGGAGATCCTTCGCGAATGGCGATGAATTTTGCCGGAGTAGTTGCGGGTAACGATTCGCGTAATGATATTGTGGTTCGTGGTAATTCCCCAATGGGAATGCTGTGGCAACTGGAAGGATTAAATGTGCCCAACCCCAACCATTTTGGTGCATTGAATTCAACGGGAGGACCCGTAAACATGATCAACAATAATAATCTTGCAAAATCAGATTTTTTCACCTCTGCTTTTCCTGCTTCCTATGGAAATGCCAATGCAGGAGTGTTTGATCTGAACATGCGAAAAGGGAATCAGGATAAACACGAATTCATCGGACAAATCGGATTCAATGGTTTTGAATTTGGAGCAGAGGGTCCGATTGGTAAAAACAAAAAAGCAAGTTACCTGATCAACTACCGGTATTCTACCCTGGGCGTTTTTCATGCTTTGGGAATTAATTTCGGAACGGGATCTGCCATTCCATTGTACCAGGATGTGAATTATAAATTTTCATTTGAAATCGGAAAAAAAGGTAAGCTCTCCATTTTTGGAATTAACGGATCAAGTGCAGTTGATTTACTCGGATCAGAATCCGATACCACGCAAACTGATTTGTACGGAAATGAAAACTCCGATATACGAGTTCGTTATTACACACTCATCAATGGAATTTCCTATGAACATCAGTTCAACGAAAAAACTTCAGCACGCATAGTTGCAGGATATAGCCGTACGTACGAAAAGTTCGCCATCGATTCTCTTTCGCCCATTACGCGTCAATCGTTTCATACCGGAGATGCAATTTTTATTACGGACCGCTATAATGCACATGCAAAACTGAATCATAAGTTCAATGCAAAAAACAGTTTAATTGCAGGTATAATGGCAGATTTAATTCACATCGATTTATTCGATAAGGATTACATCAATAATCAGGAAGTATTTTCGGTGAATGTAAACGGGGATGTCTTTTTAGCGCAGGGTTACGCACAATGGAAGCATCGCTTTAATAATAAACTCACTTTTGTTGGAGGAGTTCATTCGCAATGGTTGAATTTAAATGATTCTTATTCGGTAGAACCCCGTGCTTCGTTAAAGTGGAGCATTGTTCCGCGTCACTCTCTTGCCATTGGATATGGAATGCATTCTCAAATGCAACCGGTATACAATTATTTTGTTTTAACACCAACTGTGAATGGTGCGGTGGAGACCAATAAAAATATGAGTTTTACAAAGAGTCAGCAAGGCGTACTCACCTACGATTTTTCCATTACCGAAAATATGCGTATTCGAACGGAAGCCTATTATCAGTATTTATATGATGTGCCTGTAGAAACTCAACGTTCTTCATTCTCCACCTTAAATACAGGTGCAGATTTTGCGCCTTCCGATGTCGATTCATTAGTGAACAAAGGCAGTGGAAGTAATTACGGAGTAGAACTTACACTTGAAAAGTTTTTTAGCGATGGATATTATTTTCTTATCACCGGTTCCTTGTTCGATTCCAAATACAAAGGCAGCGACGGAGTAGAGCGGAATTCTGCTTTTAATACCAAACATGTATTGAATGTATTGGGAGGTAAAGAATTTAAAGTAGGTAAAAAAGGTAATGTATTCGCATTTAACGTACGCAGCAGTTGGGTGGGAGGGAAGTTCCTGACGCCAATAGATCTTGCCGCTACGCAATCTGCCGGATATGCTATTTTCGATTTGAATAACGCATA
>JAIBBF010000040.1 GCA_019694795.1 Flavobacteriales bacterium
GGATTTAAACAGGGGAGTTTTGCCGTAAAGTAAGATACGATATCTACAGGATTACTTACAACAATTACCAAGGGATCGTTTTTAAAATTGCAACCACCAAAAACACCTTTTGTAATGGTGATGTTATCGAGTGCAACTTCCATTCTGGAGCCAATGATTTTACGATTTACGCCGGAGGTATGAAATATTACATCTGATTCGATAAAACGTTCCTTGTTATTGATGTAAAGCTTGTTTTCGGGATGTAAAACCTGACAATGCTGCAATTCCAACACGCGACCATTGTTGTGAGGCGAAGGTTCCATAATGTTCACCTCCATGGGCATTTGCCTTTTATTTAATAACAACCAGGCAATGGACGCTCCCACCTTGCCGCAACCTACAATACTAACCCTTAGCACGCGCTGGTCCATACTAAAGCAATAATTGAAACGTTACTTTTTTGCATGAAGCGAATTTCAATTAAAAAGTAAAGGGTAATTATGATGCTGGTCATTCGAAAAATAGGACTCTTATCAGTTTTAGCGCTTCTAACCTCAGCTTGTAATGAACAAGTTAAAGCAGGAAATCAGATAAATACCAGCATTAAGAAAGAAGAAAAACAAATCCCGGAGGAACCAAATAATAACAATAAAAGCTACGATTTTTTATTCTTTCCTCACCTGGGTGATGGATTTAGCACACCCTTTCATGAGCGGATCAATTCCATTTCAAAAAACAAACAACAACAAACGTTACGCTGGAACCATACAGTAACAGAATCCACAACGGAATTACTTGAGCAATGGAGCCTGCTTAATTCATCTGAACCCAGCAGTATTTTTTCGGTTGCAAAAGGCATTGTGCAGACAGAAACCGACACTTCTTTCATCATCGAACATCAGTTCCTTGAAAATGGAAAAAAGAAAATAATTCAGGTAGAATATTTCCCCATTACTCCAATAGAAAATATTAAATCTGTAAATAGAAATCAAAAAATTGGTACTCTCAAAGGAACCACTCTTTTTACGCGTATTCGGTGGACTTCCGATATTCCAATATATAAGAAACCTCTGCAATGGTATGCAGAAAATTACAGGCACACTACCCTACCCGCCAGTGAAAATCAATTGTTGATTGTAGTAAAAAGTGAATACACCATTTACCATTTCGAAAAAGGGAAACTGATTGCTGAGTTTGATATTTGTTTGGGACAAGAACCTCTTGGACATAAAGAAGTGGAAGGAGATAATAAAACACCGGAAGGGGAATATAGAATTACGGAAAAAGAAAAAGGTCCCTTTTACGGCGGTACGGGTCCCTGGCTGGGCGATCGATGGATGCATTTCTCCTATCCGAACCGCTTCGATGCCAAACTGGGATATGAAAAGGGATTAATTTCTAAAACGCAATACCTCGATATTGAAAAAACAGATTTGATGAATGGAAAAACCAACTCGTATACGCATTTAGGCGGACGAGTAGGCTTGCATGGTTGGAACGGGACCTTTATTGCCAATGGCACCCAGGATTTAACCTGGGGCTGTATTTGTATGCAAAACGAAGACATTATTGAGCTCTTCGAAAAAATCCCCATGAATACCAAACTGATTATTCTACCATAAAAAAAACCGCGATCATCATTGACCGCGGTTTTCTATAATCGTTCAAAATAGTTATTGCTTAATCAGGCGGATCGATTTTAACTCATTACCCACCCTAACATTAACCAGGTAAATTCCTGATGATAATGCTGAAGTATTTACAGGCAATAAAAACTCTCCGCGCATAGTACCAAAAGCACGTGTAGAAACCACTTTTCCATTGATATCAATCACCTCAACATTTACATCTGCAGGGTTACTGATGTTGATTGCTACATTACTGAAATCTGAAGCAGGATTCGGGAATAAACGAGCAGAAAAATTAGATGTATTTTCCTCTACTCCGGTAATCAAATCAGAAAGCGCAATTTCACCTGCATTTTCAATGGTTCCGTTAGGGTGACGAAGCATAACAACAATGTGCATTGCATTTACATCCCAAGTTGGATCCAGTGTAAAATTGAATGAATTGGAAAAGATATCATTCGCACTAATGGTTGAAGTGAAGGCATTTTGTAATCCGGTAAATGAAGGATTAATGTCACGTGCTACATGATCGTAAACCATATTAGCAGCTGGTACAGGATTTGGTTCAGTTTGCCAGTTATGTCCTGCCCCTACCAAAGGTAAATTCTGGGAGGTTGAACTGTAGTAATTGGTTTGGTTATATCCAGAAGTGGTCCCGGTAATTCCATCTTCTGTTAAAACAGTCAGCAAACGCCAGTCGCCAGAAGTATTGATATGAAATGTAGTTGTAACATCTACAGTCAATGAATTTCCATTTACGGTTCCGCCAATATTGAAAGTTCCGGCAGGATCAAGAACAATGCGGTTAAGGAAATCGCCTTCCATTTGAGAAGGATCAATTTCAGCACCACGGTCAACCAAAGCAGAAGGATATCCGCTAATTAATCCACCAATGGCAGCATCATAATCCGTAACGGTCATAGGATCGCTGTTGTGAACTGCAATCCCTGCAAAATATCCATCGTATTTCGTGCTCATTTCTTCCATGTAAACAGCACCACGCGGACACCATCCACACCATGTTCCGGTTCCTTCTTCTGCAACTACCATTTTACCGGCAGCAGGTACAACTGGATTAAGCGTAATGGTTTTTACATCATCATTGGCATCTCCATCTGCACCGGCACCATTTACGTTAGAAATAGTAATGGTTAAAGGATTACTTCCTGCAGCAAGAAGGATCTGTTGATTGAACGTGTAATTCATGGTGGCTAATGAAGCCAGGTTTTGTCCGGTAACATTCTCTGTAATTTGAGAACCATTATAATCATAAGTAATATCGAACGAAGTAATTGCCGTAGTTCCCAAATTACGAACCGTTGCAACTACATCTCTGTTCTGACCAGCCAATCCGCCACTCACCGAAGCAAGGGTAACTGCACCATTCAGTGAAGGCAAAGAATACGGAGTATGGTTGTAAAAGAAATCGTCCATATAATATCCCGCCTGGTTATTTCCACCGAGTGATGTTGGATTGATTGGGAAAATATCAATGAATGAAACACGATTGATCGGATTTGCAAAAGATCCCTGAGAAACATTATCGATGAAAAGTTCCCAAACATTGGTGTTCAAATTAATGTCCAAACGCAATTCAAACCAGGTTGCAATCGGATAAGTCGTTTGCAAATAAGAACCTTGCGTGTTCGATAAATACAAATTCCCATCGTTCACCATCTGGCAATCTAAAGCCCAGGTTGCACCGATAGTGGCATCCGCTTGTAAATTGAAATAAGCTCCTTTTCCGGATTGAACATAAAAATAGGCTCCAATGCTAAACTGACCCGTATTTTTTACTCCGCCGAACGATAAAACGCAGTCGGTAGGACCACCATTCGCTGAGGTAGAAGAATAATAAATGGAATTCGGGGCACTGTGTGATAAGGCGCTGGAAACTAAAACGTCTTCTGCACCACCCTGTGTACCACTCCAGGTTGTCCAGGGTACAGATTGTACACCCAAATATCCACCGGCAGTGTAGGAATCAAAATTATCGGAGAACTGTGCAAAGCCTGAGCTTCCTAACAGTAATCCGCCCAATAATAAAGCGTAACGATTTTTCATGAACTAGAGATTTTTCACCCTAAATATCAGCAAAGCTCTACACAGAACCTAATAGGATTGAACCGTATCCTTGAAATCCCAAAAAAAAAGGTCCGGATACCGGACCTTCATTTATTAATATCTCTTTTATCTGAGCAAGGTAACGTGACCGTAAAACTCTCGTTTTTTATTGGTCTCCATGTCCTTCACTTTAATTTTCCAGACATAAACATCTTGCTTGGCTTTCATACCACGGTGATTTCCATTCCAACCTTCAGCCGGATTTTTGGTTTGGAAAACAATTTCACCCCAACGGTCGAACACATATAATTCATACGAATTCGGGTCAATACCATCAATAATGGGTAAGAAGTACTCATTCTTGCCATTACCATCCGGAGTAAAGGCATTGGGAACAAACAATAAGAAAATATCATTGATCACGATCACCTTACAAATGGAGTCCTGACAACCATCTGCATTAACAGCCGTTAAGCAAACATTATAACTACCAGGCAAAGAATCAGGGAAAGTAAAGGTTGGATCCTGAACTAAAGAAGTTCCCAAACCTGCAAAATCCCAACTATAAGAAACAGCACCACTTGAAGTATTTGTAAAGTGAATTTCAGTATCGTACAAATTGGTAGGCTGAGGTGTTGCCATAAAATCGGCTGTTGGATACCCAGTAACACAAATCATCGAAGGATTGGTTAAGGAAGAGGTACATCCTGCTGCAGACGTCACTGACAAACTAATATCGAAACAACCGGCTTGCGAGAATACATGACTGGTAGTTGCAACATTTCCAGAAGTCGATCCATCTCCAAAATTCCAAACTACCGTATTACCAACTGGATTAGAAGTATTGGTAAAGTTCACCAGTAATGGTGCGCAACCAGAAGTTACATCGGCCGTAAAATTCACCTGTGGTAATGCATTTACTACAATATCAACAGTAGATGTATCACCACAGTTTCCTGGGGTGATGTAGGTAATGGTATGCGTTCCAACCCCGGCAGTTGCAGGATTAAATGTTCCGTTTGCAGCATTTGTAATGCCGGTACCGGACCAGGTTCCTCCTGGATTTATGGCGGATAAATTGGACGCGGGAGCATCCACACAGAAAGGACCCGCAGGATTAATCGTTGCTAAAATCTGACTCACCACATCGATGGTGATATTATCCACATCTCCGCATACACCAGAAATGGTATAGGTAATGGAGTTCGGACCAATATTAGCAGAAGCCGGATTAAAGGTTCCGGTAGCCTGGTTGGTAATTCCGGTTCCGGACCAAACTCCACCAGGTTGAGCGGCCTGTAAAGTAACAGCAGGATCAAGAACACAAACTGGTCCAATTGGCGTAATGGTTGCATCTGCATTAGCAATGACCTGAATTGAAACCGTAGCCGTATCACCACATGAACCTGGGGTCATGTATGTAATAGTATGTGTACCCGCTCCGGCAGTTGCTGGATTAAATGCACCTGTTGCAGCATTGGTAATACCGGGACCACTCCAGGTTCCGCCAGCCATATTTGCAGCCAGAACAGTAGCCGGGTTATTGGCGCAATACGGACCAGCAGGATTAATAACTAATGAACCAGGTACAATCACATTTACTATAACTGTATCATTTGCAGAGCATCCGCCACCATCATCTACATGAACAATATAAGTAGATGTTGCAGCTGGATTAACAGTAATACTCGCCGTATTTCCACCAATAGGAGTTCCGTTTTCGGTCCATGCAAAATTTACACCTCCGCCCGTTACGGTTAATGTGGCTGGGTCGCCCGGACAAACAGATTGATCTGCTCCGGCAGAAATAGCCAAAGATCCGGAAGAAATAACGGTTGTGGAAGCCGTTGCTGTACAGTTATTTGCATCAGTTACGGTCACTGTATAAGTGGTATTACCTGAAGGCGTTACCGTATTGGTTGCTGAGTTACCTCCTGTTGGGGTCCATGAAAACTGATTTCCACCGGCACCACCGCTTGGAGTGGCTGTTAATGTTACAGGAGAACCACAGTTACTTGGTCCAGGGTTTGGAAGTGATACTGTAAATGCGCTAGGCTGAGTAATTGTAAATGAGGTAGAACCGGAACATCCATTAGCATCCGTTACGGTACAGGTATACGTACCTGCAATTAGACCTGTAGCGTTGGTTGTTCCCTGACCAGCACCTGGTGCGGGCGACCAGACAATTGAATACGGAGCAACACCGCCGGAAGGATTTTGAATACTAGCTGTTCCATTATTACCACCAAAGCAACTTACGTTGGTAGATCCGTTAGGGGTAACTGAGAATGGACTTATAGAACTTAAATTGTCGAGCTGTACAGAAAAAGTGGAGTTGGTACATCCCGGATCGTTAATCGCTTGCCAGGTTAAACTACAAAAGTTTTGAGTTGGAGTAAATGAAACGGTCATGGTGGTCCATCCCATTCCATTCGTAATTTGAGGAGAGGTCCAAACCTGCGAAGAAAAATCGCAAGAAGAACCAGAAGTTACTCCCGGATTACCGGCCCATAAAACGAGATTTCCCGGACAAGATCCTGATCCTGATTGATCATCCTGACCGGCTACATCAACAGTAAAAGTATAGGTAATCCCCGGTGTTAAACAACCTGAAATAAATTGCGAAGCTGTTTCTTGCCATCCGGGAACGGCAACCAGACCAATGTATTGAGTTCCATTGGTAGCAGGTAAATTAATCCCCCAGTTACCCGGTTGGGTATCTGAAGTAGTACCGTTACAGTTGGACCAATCCGGTGGTAATTGATGCGCCGGAGGAGGATTTGGTCCACCCTCAAACGAAGGATTTTGCCAGTTAAGCTGGGTACATTGGGCAAAGGCAGAATAGGAAATAAATGTTAATCCTAAAGCCAGAAGGGTGCGGGTTGCGCGCATGTTACGCTTTTTAGTCAACCAAAAGACGTAAATCCATTAAAACAGTTGCCAAAACGGATTAGATTTCGACGAAAATACTTTATGTTGTTTTCTAGCCTACTCTATTCGATCGCAAAACCTTGAGTTTTATTACTTCCTAATCAAGGTAACTGTACCCTGTTGTTCAAATTTAGATCCATCAACCTTAGTACAGTTCAACAAATAGTAATAGGTTCCTTCCGGACAATCCTTGGCTTTATTCTGACCATTCCAACTTCCGTTAATACCGGAGAAAGCACCAACTTTGAGTCCCCAGCGATCGTAAATCACCATTTCCAAATCGGTAACGCCTTCGGTTAACACGGTAAACACATCATTCACACCATCACCATTAGGTGAAAACACATTGGGAATAAAGATAGAGAAGGGACCAAAAACAGTAATGGTGGCATAACTGGTATCTGAACAAGCACCATTTTGCGAAATCAACATTACCTGGTAAGTTCCTTCATCGAGATATTGTGTTGAAACGGTATCTGCCGAAGTAGAAAAAGAGCCATTGCCTAAATCCCAAATAAAGTTAGAACCACCTTGTGATGTGTTGGTGAAATTTACTTCGAGAGGCATGGAACCTTGACCCGGATTTGCGGAGAAGGAAGAGCTTACATTATTAACAACAATAGAAGTCGTTGCAGATCCACCGCAATTTCCTGGAACGGTATATGTAATTTGAGCAGGTGAATTAGTAACTAAAGATGGATCGAAAGTTCCATTTTGAGGATCGATAATTCCGGTACCGGACCACACTCCCCCAGCCTGGTTAGCCTGAAGTTGTACGTTAGGACCGTTACCGCAAAATGGACCAGCCGCATTAATGCTTATTGTTCCTGCAGTATTAACAAATACTGTAATTGTATCAGCATCAAAACATGCACTAGTGTCACCTGTAATTACGATGTAAGTGGTGGTTACAGTTGGATTTGCTTGTATGGAAGAATTCGTATTAGAAGACAATACTCCATTTTCGAACCAAATAAAATTACTTCCATTTCCTGTGGTTGAAATCGTAATCGGATCTCCCGGACAAATATTCTGATCTGCACCGCCGTCGATTGTTGGTGCAGTTCCAAATTGTACATTGATGGAAGAGGAAACAGAACAACCTGAACCATCCGTAACATTTACAGAATAACTACCGGAATTTGGAGGATTAACAGTAATGGTAGAAGCAGAACTTCCGCCGGTCCAACTGTATGAATAATTCCCGTCACCTCCTGTAACATTCGCTAGCAAAACAGCAGGATCGGAACAATTTCCACCTTGTGAATTGCTAATGTTCAATTGAAGTTGACTTGGTTCATCGATGGTAAATGTTGCAGCGCCAGAACAACCGGCTGCATCTGTAACTGTACAGGTATATGTACCACCTGCCAAACCGGAAACAGCAGTTGTACCTTGTCCACTTGGAGGCGCAGGCGACCAAACAATCGTATAAGGTGCTACTCCACCCGTTGGATTTTGAATTGAAGCAGAACCGTTGTTACTACCAAAACAGGTTACATCCACTTCAGTTAAGGGTACAACCTGAAAAGGAGAAATCGGACTCAAATTATCAATCTGAACAGAAAAAGTGGTACTTGTACAACTAGGATCATTAATAGCTTGCCAGGTTAAACTACAGAAATTTTGAGTTGGCGTAAATGAAACAGTCATGGTGGTCCATCCCATTCCATTAGTAATTTGAGGTGAAGTCCACACCTGTGATGCGAAGTCGCAAGCTGAACCGGAAGTTACTCCAGGATTTCCTGCCCAAAGGACAAGGTTTCCCGGGCAAGAACCGGAACCGGATTGATCATCTTGTCCAGCCACATCAACTGTAAACGTATATGTAACACCTGGAACCAAACATCCGGAAATAAATTGAGAAGCTGTTTCCTGCCATCCCGGAATGGCTACGAGTCCAATATACTGCGAACCATTGGTAGCAGGTAAATTAATACCCCAGTTTCCAGGTTGTGTATCGGAAGTTGTTCCATTACAATTGATCCAATCCGGCGGTAATTGATGAGCCGGCGGCGGTGTTGGTCCACCCTCAAATGAAGGGTTTTGCCAGTTCAACTGATTGCACTGTGAATAAATCACATTTCCTATAAACAGGGACGAAAGCAGGATAAGGTATCTCATTAAATTAAAAGTAATTCAATATCTCATCACTTTAAAATTTAAGAGAAGAAAAAAATGGTCAACCCATAAAGAATTGACCATTTTTTATGAAAAGGTAGTTTTATTACTTTCTAAGGAGCGTTACCGTTCCGTGTTGTTCAAAATCTCCGCCTCCTTGTTTGGTGCATTTAAAAATGTAGAAGTAGGTTCCTTCAGAACAATCTTTTCCATTCTTCTTACCATCCCAGAAACTATTCACATCAGAAAAGCTGTTTACTTCCGTTCCCCAACGATCAGTAACCACCATCGTCATGGTTTCTATTCCGGTAGCTACAACCTTGAACTCATCATTGGTGCCATCACCATTGGGTGAAAATACGTTGGGAATAAACAAAGAGAATGGACTATAAGCATTAATGGTTAAATACAAGGTATCCACGCATCCGTCAACATTCATTGCCACCAGCATCACTGTATAAGTAGTATCATCAATGTACAATGTAGTGGTAGTGTCGTTGGTAGTCGATTCATTTTGGCCATTTCCATAATCCCAGAAATAACCTACACCTCCACTGGTAGTATTAATAAAATTTACCGTTAACGGAGCTGTTCCCGCTGAAGGATTAGCAGTTGCCGTAGCATTGACGGAAGATACATTTACGGTTACGGAAGAACTGGAAGTACAACCATTAGCATCTGTTCCAACAACGGTATAGGTAGTTGTTGCACCGGGTGATGCTGTAGGATTAGCAATGGTAGTAGAGCTTAATCCTGTACTAGGCGACCAAGAATAAGAAACTGCTCCTGATGCATTGAGTTGAGTGGATGAACCAGCACAGAAAATTGCATTATTTCCTCCGCTTACATTCGGAAGAGAATTTACGGTTACAACCACATCATCCGAAAACTGACAACCATTGGCATCTGTACCAGTTACAGTATACGTGGTAGTAGAAGAAGGATTTGCAGAAGGATTGCTAATCGTTGTGCTGCTTAATCCTGTGGAAGGCGACCAGGAATAGGAACTTGCTCCCGATGCAGATAAATTCACAGAACCACCTGCACAGAATGAAACATCATTTCCTGCACTTACATTTGGTAATGCATTTACAGTAATGGTGGTAGTTGCAGTACCTGGGCATGGATTACCAACGGTTAAGGTAATGGTATGCGTACCTACACCGGCAACTGAAGGATCGAATGTTCCATTGGAAGCATTGGTAATACCGTTACCACTCCATGTTCCAACTGAATTTGCAGTAAGTGTAATGGGTGCGCTGTTTAAGCATAAAGGATTAACTGCATTGATAACCGGATTAGCCGTGTTAACCGTGATTGTTTCTGTATCTGTTCCTCCGCAAGCACCTGCAATTGTATAAGTAATCGTAAATGTTCCGGCACCGGATACAGCAGGATCAAATGTTCCATTGGAAGCATTAGTAATACCGGTTCCAGACCATGTTCCTCCTGCCGTAGCAGCAGTTAAATTTACAGATGGATCGCCAACACAAAACGGACCTGCGGCTGTAATGGTTGGATTAGCCGTTGAGGTTACCGTAATTTGAGTAGTTCCGGGTGTAGAACATCCTCCACCGCCTAATGAGTAAGTGATGGTAAAGGTTCCTTGTCCGGCTGTAGCAGGATCAAAAATTCCGTTAACGGGATCAATAATTCCTGTACCTGCCCAGGTTCCTCCAGGGAAACTTGCTGTTAAAGTAACAGGCGCATCACCTGTGCAAAGAGGGGCCTGCGGTGTAATGGTTGGTGATACCGGTGGAACATACACGAATAATTCAGAATCCTGATTGTTACCACCACATGTTGGTACAGAACCACCGGTTAGTGTTAGAGTAAAGACGGTATTTACGGTTGGACCCGGATTTACCAATGGTGTTAACGATGTTGTTGCATTAGGTATGGTAATGGTTGGATTGGCTGTCCAAATATAACCACCTACATAGGGAATCGCAGTTGCTGTTGTAGCAGGTACTGTATAAATGGATGCAGTTCCCGGAGAACAGGAGTTATCATTAATTACAGAACTAATGGTTCCTGAATTATAGGTAATGGTAGAAGATTGTCCGCAAATTGTTGTACCGGTAAAAGTGATGTTGGAATTGGTTAATACCCCGACATCAGCACCAATACAATCGTAAATCTGTACTGCCCATCCTCCTTGGGTTGCATCACAGCCATACAATGGGGACCAGTTGATAGGTGTACTACTCGGACCATATGAATCGTACGTTCCTGTATATGGTGCAGGTGAAGTACATGCATTAAAATTTGGAGCTGGTGCTGTAGTAAAACAAAGATTGTTGACGTTATCGCCGGAATTACAGATACTGTTTTGTCCTAATGCCCCTGGATTAGGGGAAAGAGGAATTGTCGGACTACCACAAGATGCTGGTCCAACAAGGAAAAATCCTAAGTCGGAAACATACGTATGTGTTGCAGTAAAGCAAACCGTAATTTGCGTATTAGCATCAATTAAAAAAGGGTCTGCTGGAGGATTATACAATTGAGTTGCGGAACCATAATTGATTGTTCCATTTAATTGAACGGCACCACATCCGGGTGGAATTGGTGCAACATCTACTGTAGTTGGTGTAGTTACAATTGAAACCCAGGCTCTGAAGCATCCTACAACAGCAGAGGTTCCGTCCACAATTGTTACCCGATACAAACCGCCTGCTAATCCACTAATCGTAGAAAAGGGTTGGTTGTTTACGGTGGTGTAGGCCGACCAGGTATTGGTTCCCGGATTAAACACCTGCCAGATAAAGTTCCAACCAGGAACACCAGAAGGAGGAGTTGCTGTTAACTCACCAGTACCACCATTACACCAAAAATAAATGGAATCGTTGGTTGCTCCATTGGTATAGGTGGTGATTCCTGAACTTACAGCGGTTGAAGATGTAATTTGGCCGTAAGAAAGTTGAACACCGCCAATAAAGATGAGCAGAAGTAAATGTATACGCTTCATATTAGTGGTATTTGGTGTTAAACTGATCCAGACTTAATTTTTCTGTCTTTTTTCCATTGGGAATAATGACCCAATCAATCGAAAGGCCATGAATCATTTTTCCAATTACGGCAGCATTGGCATAAGCTTCAGGAACTGTGATGGTCATTTTTGTTTTTTCAGGTTTCGATTTTGGAAATGAAGAACTGAAGTTATTCGCATTGCAAAAATCTACCAACGATTGTTTTTCATCGGCAGTTAATGTCCATGAAAACATCAGCTCACATGTGTAGCTACCATTTACCTGAACAAATAATTTCGGACCACTTTCGAGGGTAACATTTTTACTGGATTGCGCCATACCACCAAGCGTAATAAGCGCAAATAACAAGAGTGTAGCAACTTTTTTCATGCAAGAGTTTTTGTAAAATTAAGACTCTAAAACACGCCAAAAGTTGCTTGGTGCAATAAATTATTTCCGGAACTTCTTATTTAAAATTCTACGCACCAACCACCTGATTATCAATGGCGGATATTTGTAACCCCGATGCGCTAATTGTTTTCCCATTTCGGGATATTCATCATCTTGAGCAGGA
Organism: Flavobacteriales bacterium; assembly: GCA_019694795.1. Taxonomy (NCBI): domain Bacteria; kingdom Pseudomonadati; phylum Bacteroidota; class Flavobacteriia; order Flavobacteriales; species Flavobacteriales bacterium. Next base: position 12,270 of record JAIBBF010000040.1, read on the forward strand.
ATTGTGCCCAAACCATCTACATAGCGGTTAAACATACAAAATGCAGCGGCGATTAAAACGGCATCATGAATATCCTGATCGCTTGCGCCCTGCTGGCGGGCATTTTCAATATCCGAAGTCATAACTTCCCTCCCACTCTTTTGAACCTTGGTAGCAATCTCCAAGAGCGCTTTCATTTTGGGACTAATCGCTGCCTGCCGAAAATCCTTTTTTACCTGCTCCACCAGTTCATTTTGGTTTAAATGACAAGCGGCCGCGGCACTATGTGAATCACAACAAAAATCACATTGGTTCAATTTCGACACATAAGAAGCGATTAATTCACGCTCTCCACTTGTTAGTCCGGAAGGCCCCTTTAACAATGAATGTGCGAACGAACTTAAGGTTTTTCCGGTGGAGGATTTATAATACAACAATCCTAAAATACCCGGATAGGAATTTCCTGTTTGAATAAAAGACATAAGGCTGGTTTTTGGTTATGGAAAAGATAACCAAATTCCATTACACTCCAAATTGACGCAAGTGATGATCAATATGCTTATACATCAGATTATTCCATTCCAAGGCACTTAGCTTACCAAGTGTAAGTTGAGATTTCCCTTCGAAATGTTGTTTACCTCTTGCAGAAAATTCAAGAATCAGCTCTTTCAATTTCTGTTGTTCGGCTAAGAAAGCAGGTTGATCAACAATTTTAAAAGCAGGTGCTGTGGGTAAGTTTTGTTTATACGGAACCTCATTCACCATAGATTTTCTGAAAAACAGTTGGAGCATCCATCGCATCATGGCAGGGGGACGTTGATTGTTTTTTTCAAGTGCCTGTTCGAATGAAATGGTGCAATGCTTTACCATTTGTGCCACATTCATTTTGCCCCACAATCCCTGAGTGGATGGGGTCAACATTTCTATTCGCTGAATGAGTTGCTGAACGTCTGAAGGAGAAAACAAATCGGGATAAGCCATGGTTGATTTTTTTTGAAATTAGAAAAAAACAGCTAAAAATGAGACTTATCCGCCAAAATTGAATCTTGGTCGAATTCGGACAAAGGATTCCCGAATTTGGACATCAATCCTTATATTCGTGAAATTCAAAGCTTCAACAAATGTCTGGTTTCATTCTCGAAGGAAGTACTAAAACACCTGAAATTCGCTTCAATGGAGATGAAGGAATTTTAGAAATCAGCGGTCGCTCGATTCCGGAAATTTCCAGCGAATTCTATCAGCCAATTATCGATTGGGTTAAAGCCTATGGTCAATCCCCAAAAGAGGAAACCAAAGTGGTAGCCCGGTTCGAATATTTTAATACTTCTTCTTCCAAAAGCATTTTAGATATTTTTAAAGCCTTGGAGGACATTCACAAATCCGGAAAAAGTAAAGTATCGATCGATTGGATTTACACGGAGGATGATGAATCGATGGAGGAAGCTGGTGAAGAATACCGGATTTTATTGAGCGTTCCGTTTAACATCAAATGCGAAGCTGATAATTCATAATAATCAGCTGCAAATCCAAATTCAGATCAATAATAAATCGTAAAACCTGACCATTTTTGGCTAGGTACTTCTTTTTTATTTTCAACTTTTTTTTTAGATTTTTGGGACTTTATTTTTAACACTTCGTCTCAAATGAAATTTAATTTTTACTGCATTGTGCTGTCTGTCTTTTTATGGGGAGAGATCAGCGCTCAAAATGATTACCACCCCTTAAAATGTACAGGAAGTATACCCGAAGATTTTACGCTTTTAGCCAAGGAAAAAGGTGCTCAGGAAATAAAAGAAGAAAAATCGAACAGTAAATCGGCCTCCAGTATAGAACAACGCAAAAAGGATAATTTTATCCGCATTTCGAATTACCTGATAGATGAAATTCTTGTTTCGGGTCGCGTGTTGTTTAATGACCCCATATCTGCCTACCTCAATAAAATTGCAGATGCGGTTTTAGTCAATGAACCTGATTTGCGTGCTAAAATCCGTATCTACGTTTTACGTTCCAATGAAGTAAACGCCTTTACTACCAATTCAGGGATCATTTTTGTGACTTCCGGATTAGTTGCTGAGGTGGAAAATGAAGCACAATTAGCATTTGTGCTGAGTCATGAAATTATTCACTACGAAAAGAAGCACGTCATCAACGCCTTCATCGAAAACGAGCGTATTTTCACTCAGAATAACCGATACGAAGGTTATAACGACAAAATCAAGAAAGCCAGCTCATTTTCCAAGGACCTGGAAATTGAGGCCGACCGTTTAGGTTTGCGTCGTTTAGCAGGGACACAGTACGACCTGAAAGAGTGTTTAAGTTCGATGGATGTGTTACAGTTTAGTCACCTCCCCTTTGATGAAGTAAAATTCGACCTACATCGCTTCGAAACACAAAATATGAAACTGCCATTGGCGCTTTATCTGGATTCTGTTAAGCCCATCGATTTTTCCGGAGATGTTGCCGACGATGTAGAAAGCACTCACCCTAATATTAAAACCAGAATTGAATCACTGCAGGAAGAAATGAAAGACGTTTCCACACCAAGTGTTCAATCCAAGTTCATTCAATCGCAGGACGAATTTTTACAGATCAGAAAAATTGCACGCTACGAAACGGTGCGTATGTTGCTTTCTGACCGTCAATACGCTGAAGCCATTTATGAAGCTTATGTGCTTTTAAATAAAGATCCAAACAATTTATATCTCAAGGAATCCATTGCCAAAGGGATGTACGGCATGGCCAAATACAAGCAAAACGGAAGCTATAGCGATATTTCAAGAAGCTATAAAAAGTACGAGGGAGAAATGCAACAAAGTATTTTCCTCTTTGAAAAATTAAGCGGAGAACAACTTACTTTTTTAGCTTGTAAAGAATTGTACGAACTGTCGTTAACTTCAGATAACAACTTTATTAAGCGCTTGCGAGATGATTTGTTTTATGATTTGATTTCCGAATACGATATGAATTTGGAAAAACTGAAAATCAAAAACAACGAAGCTATTCGTCAGGCAAAAAATGATGCGCTGGAAAAAGAAAGGGAAAAAGAGAATGAAAAAAACATCACTTCAGAGGAAGGCGAAAACAAAGATGTAAAAACCGTTGAGGACGAAAATTCGAAATACGATAAACTTCGCAAGCAGAAAAAGGAAGTGAAGTCGGTAGAAACTGGTAAAAAAGTGGAACAAATCAGTTTCCAATACACTGCTTTCGCGGATTATATCGACAGCAAGGAATTTGCAGACATGTACGAAGAAATTGAAGACAAGGTTGAAAAGGATAAACGAAATAAAAAACAGGAAGAAGAAGCAGATGAAAAATTATCGGCCAGTCAGAAACGTTCCCGCGAAGCCAAAGAAGAAAAGGAAATCCGCAAAAAAGGAAAAGCTCTCGGATTAAATAAAGTTGTTTTTGTAGATCCGTTTTATTTGTCGGTGGACAACACCAAAGGCAGTACACTTGAAAACAGTGAACAAAAACAAATCAATTTCAGTAAGGATGTAACTGAAGTATCTGAAAAAGCAGGTTTAAAAACAGATATTCTTACGCCAAAAATATTTACTCATTCCGATGTAGATAAATACAATCAACTGGCTGCGGTTAACTTCTGGATTTCGGAACGTCTGGATCATGAAAACATCAAGATGATTCCATTGGAGTCGGAATACATCAGCACGGTGAGCGATGATTTCGGAACCAAAAATTTTGCTTTTTCAGGGATCCTTTCCTTTAAGGAAAAGAAAGATCAGATTGCCCTGGCATTATTATCGATTATCACCGTTTACACTGCTCCATGGGGGATTTATTACATTTTAAGTCCAAACTGGAACACCTATTTCTACACGCTGGTTTTTAACGTTGAAACCGGCGATTGTTACATGAACGAACAATTGGAGTTCGATATGAAAGAAAGCCGGAGTCTGCTTCGTTCACAGCTTTATGATTTATTTATTCAAATGAAACGCGACTAATTCATGAAAAAGTTATTTTTCTCACTTATAGTATTGCATTGTTTTTCCTTTTCACATGCTCAAGTACCCGGATTTATAGGAAAACGATTTTCGGGCGGACTAGATTTGCATTTGTTTCCCACACTTACAAAAGGTGGGGGAATTTCACTGGGATTAACACCAGGTTTTGGAGCAAATCTTGAATTTGTGACCTCAAGAAAGGCTTCCATTTTTGCTGAGTTTGCTTCATCAACACATAAATTTTATACACCAGAATTTGGCTTAGATCCATCCGCATTAACACCGCCAAGCACAAATGAAATTAACGGTGTTTCCCCGACTGATGGATCAGGGTATAACCGTTATTTCAATGGAAGTGTAAGAGATTTTACGTTTGGAATAAAAAAGTACAAAAATGATTTTATTTCACCGATAGGACGCTATTTCAAAATAGGTTTTGCATTGATTATGTATGGTCAAAAAGACTGGGATCACGGATGGGATGTAAGTGTTGAATCGTACACTGGGGGCTCAACCATCTATTATAATTCAATCATAAAATCGAATACCAAAACGTTTTTTAAACCTGCTTTTTTAATTGGTTTCGGTAAAAGCATAGCACTTTCCTCGCGGTTGATTTTCGATTTTCATGTTGATACCAAAATAGCGCAGGGATTACTTAGTCGCACAAACAATTCCTATTTCTATCGAGCAGATGATGTGGTAGAATCATTAATCTGGAATGATCTCAAATTCCGTGAAGCATTGCGGATTGGTTTAGGATTGAAGTTTATGATCGGCTAATGATTTCAAGAATAAAATTGAAAGGCTGAAGCAAAGATTGTTTCAGCTTTTTTTTTTACTGAAAATTACTTCCCGATACAGAACTTGCTAAAAATATTACCCAATAAATCCTCTGTAGAAATTTCACCCGTGATTTCACCCAGGTGGTATAAAACCATTCGTAAATGCTCAGCTAATAAATCGCCACTGAGTCCGGATTTCATTCCTGTTTCCACTTCATTTAAAAAGTTCATCGCTTTTTGCAGGGCGTTAAGGTGACGAACATTGGTTACCACCACATCTCCCCTATCTTTTCCGTTTTCTTCTACATAGTGGAATAACCGCAATTTTAATTCATCCAGATTTTTTCCATCGCGCGCAGAAATCACTATTTTTTCTGCATCTACATTGAATTTTTCCAACAAAGCTTCCTGTGAGCCTTTCCATTGGTCCGTTTTGTTAATCACCATTAGGAAATGGTGACTAGCCGTTTTGGTGTATTCACGAAATACTTCAATAGTTGTACGTATTTCCTCTCTGCTACTTGAAAGCGCATCTACCAGATAAAGTACAATACTGGCTTCATTTATTTTTTTCCATGTTTTTTCAATACCAATGGATTCTACGATATCTGTCGTTTCTCTTAATCCTGCCGTATCGATAAAGCGAAATTCAATCCCATTAATGATCATTGTATCTTCAATGGCATCACGTGTGGTTCCGGCGATGTCGCTTACAATGGCTTTGTCCTCCTCCAGCAGCGCATTCAGCAAGGTCGATTTACCCACATTGGGCACTCCGACAATGGCTACAGGAACTCCATTTTTTATGGCGTTTCCATAATCGAAAGAACGAATCAGTTTTTCTATCACCCGGTGAATTTCTGCAACCAGTTGAAGCAATTGTGAACGATCTGCAAACTCAACATCCTCTTCCGAAAAATCGAGTTCCAATTCAATAAGTGAAGCAAAATTGATTAATTGTTCGCGAAGATTATTGATCTGTTTGGAGAATCCTCCTTTTAACTGATGCATGGCCAAATGATGGGCTGCCGCAGATTCGGATGCAATTAAGTCGGCCACCGCTTCCGCTTGTGAAAGGTCCATTTTTCCATTGGCAAATGCACGCATGGTAAATTCTCCTGCACGTGCTGGGATAAGGCCCTGGGACATGAGTAATTTTAGTATCTCCTGTTGGATGAATTTCGATCCATGGCATGCAATTTCTACGGTATCCTCTCCCGTAAACGAATTTGGTCCGCGAAAAATCGTGAGTACCACATCATCCACCACCCGGTTTTGATCAACAATGGATCCATAAACCACAGAATAACCTTTGGCATGAGTAATATCTTTTGAGAAAATGGCATTGCAGGACCGAATGGCATCCGGGCCGCTAACCCGAATAACGGCAATGGCTCCGGCACCAGGAGCGGTTGACAGGGCACAAATGGTGGAAGTATCGATCCATGAATTTCTCATGCTCAAAAATAATTATTCTTCCGGTTTGCCCTTAAAATGAGGAATTATGCGAGTTGAGCTCCATTCCTAAATGTTGAAAACTCGATCTGCAAATCAATAAAACACTATAATACAGATGGTTAATTGATTTCTTTCTTTTCATTTTTTCCTTTCCTCATTCGGTTTGCTTTTGATATATTTGAAATCCAAATTCAAAATTGAAATTCTTATACACCATGGGCGTTTTAGTCAATAAAAATTCGAAAGTAATTGTTCAAGGTTTTACCGGTAGCGAAGGAACATTCCACGCAGGTCAAATGATCGAGTATGGAACCAATGTAGTTGGTGGAGTTACACCAGGTAAAGGCGGAAGTATGCACCTTGACCGTCCTGTTTTTAATACCGTTCAAGAAGCCGTAGATAAAGCAGGTGCTGATGTATCTATCATCTTTGTTCCACCGGCATTTGCTGCCGACGCCATTATGGAAGCTGCTGCGGCAGGTATCAAAGTGGTTGTTTGTATCACCGAAGGAATTCCGGTGAACGACATGGTAAAAGTGAAAGAATACCTTAAAGGCAAAAACGTAACCTTAATTGGTCCGAATTGTCCGGGTGTTATCACCGCTGGTGAAGCAAAAGTTGGAATTATGCCAGGTTTTGTATTTAAACCGGGACGAATCGGTATCGTTTCCAAATCGGGAACTTTAACGTATGAAGCGGCTGACCAAATTGTGAAAGCAGGAATGGGAATTTCTACAGCAATCGGAATCGGTGGTGACCCTATTATCGGAACGCCTACCCGTGAAGCCGTTCAAATGCTCATGAATGATCCGGAAACCGACGCCATCGTTATGATTGGTGAAATCGGAGGAAACTATGAAGCGTTAGCATCACGCTGGATTAAAGAAAACGGAACCAAGCCTGTGGTTGGGTTCATCGCCGGACAAACTGCTCCTAAAGGCCGTAAAATGGGTCACGCAGGTGCAATTGTTGGTGGCGCAGAAGATTCAGCTGAAGCAAAAATGCGAATCATGGCAGAATGCGGAATTCACGTTGTGGCATCTCCTGCTGAAATCGGAGCTAAAATGGCAGAAGTATTAAGTGTTAAAGCTTAATTGAAAATAATCCATCATTAAAAGGTTCTCTTCAACAGGAGAACCTTTTTTTATTCACTTTTCGGCATGTTTTGTGTAATTGATGCCTTATGAAAAACACAGCAATCCTTTTTTCGCTATTCATTTTATTTTCTTCTGCCGCTATTTGCAAGAAGAACAAGAATACATTTATGATTCAGGGTCAACTCACCACTACCGAATCCTGGTGCGGAGGAATGCGTCCCACCCCAGAAATTGAAAAGAATCTGCGAACTCCAAAAGCGCTGCCAAATACAAAAATCTACATCCGGAAAGGGACAGTGAACGACCCTAAATCTAAAATCCTTCAAACCGTCACTTCCGATGCCAATGGAAATTTTTCGGTAAAACTGCCAGCGGGAAAATATGTTATTGTGGACGAGAAAAAAAAGGACCGGAAGTATGCCGAGGAACTTCTAAAGAAATTTGAAAAGGAGACACAGAATTATTCAGCCATCGATAAAAACTGTTTGGAGGAATGGCTAAAAACACCGGATTTCACCTTTGAAATTGATGCCAACGGGACATTAAAAAACATGGATACTTTAAAAGTTAATTATCACCTTCCCTGTTCATTCAGAAGTGTTCCTTGTGTGCAATACCGGGGACCAATGCCTCCTTAAACTTCGGGAGCAATAATAAATTCTACGCGACGATTTTTCGCATGTTCATCTTCCGAACAATCCACCCCATCGGTACAACGATTCACCGGTTGTGATTCGCCTTTAGCTTCGCTAATAAGAATTCTGCTTCTGTCGATTCCCATTTTAATCAGGAAATTGAAAACCGTATTCAGTCTGCGTTTCGACAAAACCATATTGTAAGAAGCAGATCCGCGTGAATCGGCGAAACCTGCAAGGCTGATTCTTAAATTCGGATTGTTGCGAAGTATTTCAAGATTGCGTGCGATGGCTTTGCGAGCTTGTTCGTTCAGACTAAAATTATCAAAATCGAAATAGATGGCTTCAAGCGAAACAGGAGCTGAAGTGGTCACCGTATTAACCACACTGTTTTCAGTTACCGTTTTATGTTGAACTGTTTTATTGGCACACCATTTTTCCTTGGTATTACCATTCATAAAACTTGCTTCCAGGTGAATGTTTTCGGCAACACTTCCACTTTGTGATGCATTTTTAACTGAAATTTTTTCGCTGGAGAATTCACCGGAATTTGTGCTCCATTTGAAGGAAAGCTGACTGGCATTCGCAGGAATTCCTGCATAAACATATTCAGCTTCAGCTCCGGGTGCCAGGGTATCTAAACCTGAAATTGCCAATGGCGATTGAAAATTACATTCCGGTTCAACTTTGTCTTTAAACACCAGCATATAAATATCCATGTCCCCCATTCCGTTGGATCTGCCCGAAGAAAACATTCCGGATTTTCCATCAGGATTTAAGGTGAGGTATATATCATCGGCTGGGGAATTAACCGGTGCACCAAGGTTTTTTACATTGGTAAATTTACTTCCATCCCACTCTGCAGAAAACAAATCATATCCGCCAAATCCGCGGTGACCACGCGAAGAAAAATAAAGTGTTTTTCCATCGGGACTAATCGCAGGACTTTCCTCATCATCCGGTGTATTGATATCCGGACCCAAACTAGTGGCAGGTCCCCATGTACCATCCGATTGTATTTCGGAACGGAAAATATCCAATCCACCTTCGCCATCTTTGGAAATCGAAGAGAAAAATAAGGTTTTTCCATCTGCACTAACCACTGCGTGATTTTGGTATTTACCGCGATTAATATTTTTACCGAGGTCCTTGCTCTTACCTAATTTTCCATTGGTATAATCGGCCGAATATAATTTACCGTTAATAGCGAGAAAAACAGTTTTTCCATCCGGACTAACAGATACAACCGATTCATGGGCCAGAATAGAAGCATCACCCTCCGGGTGAATGATTTCCGGTGAAGTAATCCCATTTTCCGTTTTTGATGCGCGGTAAATTTCCTCGTAATATTTTCCGTCTTTACCATCTACTAATCCATCATGCGCAGAAATCCGGCGAGCCGTAAATAAAATACTTGAATCTTGTGCCAAATAAACCGGTACGTATTCCGGACCCGGACCATTCACTGCATCTCCGAGATTGATCACCATATTATTTTCATCAGGAACAACATAAGAATTAGCGAAATCGCATTGCTCCATGTACTTCAATAACGAAGTTTTTAGTTGATCCCCTGCCTTTGTGTTTTTACAAGCGGGAATTACCAATGCATAATGCTTTTTTGCATCGCTGAAGCGAGAAACATAATGGTATGATGTTGCTAAGGCAAATAAAGTTTCGGGTAAGGAATCTCGTTTTTCAGCTTTTAAAAGTGCTTTTTCCAAAAAGGGAATAGCTTCCGACTTCCGGTTTAAATATTTATTGAGCAACATGCCATACTCACGATTCGCATCCATGTTGTCCGGATCCTCGCGCAATGCATTCAGGTAGTTTTGCTCGGCACATTTAAAATCGAATTCTTCGGCACAGGCACGCGCATCTTTTAGAAATTTTTCAGCAGAAGGTAAGGCAGATGCAGAAAGCGTATCTACCGACCATGTCAGTAAAACTACCAGCAACAAAACAGACCTAAATCGCTTCACATTCATAAATCAGCCTACAGGACTTTGATTTTCAAGGATTGTGAAATTAACAATTCACTGTGGAAAAACCAATTCCAGCTGAATGATTTCGCTCAGCGAATAAATTATACAGCTATAAATCAATTGATTATGTAATAAAATAAATGAAAGATAAGGAAAAGAAATCACCGACTTTACCAATGATTTTCAGTCCATAACCCAATCTTAACACGCCTTAACCAAGCAATAAATCGCGGATAATATTCTAAAAATACACTTGTCCGAAATTTGAAAAAAAACATGATAAGTGTACAAAATCCGACAAGGCATAAACTCGAAGAAGCCTTAATGGTGTTTCAAAAATCGAAACCGTTATTCAGTCATTTCTTTCTATCCAAAAACCTGCTGCGCATCATTAGGGATGTTTACTACTTCGTATTACTGCGCTTTTTTCAGCAACGAATGGGACAACTTTTCAGAGCGGGTGAGATGGACGAAAATGCAAAATAATGGAAACAGAAAGCGAATACCAAAAAAAGAAAATTAAACGTAGAAAAGTAGATCTGGTTGTTATTTCAGATACCCATCTGGGAACCTATGGTTGCCACGCAAAAGAATTATTGCAATACCTCAAAAGTATTAAACCAAAAAAACTAATTCTTAACGGGGATATCATTGATATATGGCAATTCAAAAAAAGTTATTTTCCTAAAGAACATTTACAAATTATTAAACAAATCACTTCCTGGATTTCGAAAGGTGTGGAAGTAATATACATTACCGGAAACCACGATGAAATGCTGCGAAAATTTGCAGGTTTTAAATTGGGAAGTTTTTGCATTACCAACAAAGTCGTTTTGCCACTAAAAACCGGAAAAGCATGGATTTTTCATGGTGATGTATTTGATGTTACCATGAAACATTCCAAATGGCTGGCCAAATTAGGTGGTAAAGGTTATGACTTGTTAATCCTTCTGAACCGCTTTATTAATTTGATTTCCGAAAAGTTGGGAAGAGGTAAAATATCTCTTTCAAAAAAAATCAAAGACAATGTTAAAACGGCTGTAAAATTCATCAGCAATTTCGAAGATACTGCTTCTGATTTAGCTATTGCAAAAGAGTATGAATATGTGGTATGCGGACATATCCACCAACCTTGCATGCGAGAAATTGTAAACGAAAAAGGTAAAGTTATGTACCTCAATTCGGGAGATTGGGTAGAAAACTGCACTTCGCTCGAATACCACGAAGGAGAATGGAAATTATATCGTTTTCAGGATGATTTAGTGGCGCAGAAGATCAAAATCAGTAAAAAGGAAAAAGAACATGTGGATGAAAAATTCCTTTTTAAAAAATTAACCGAAGAATTCGAAATGATTTCATGAAAATATTATATGCCATACAAGGAACTGGAAATGGACATTTAAGTCGTGCCATGGAGATTGTTCCTATTTTAAAACGGAAAGCTGATGTAGATGTATTGGTCAGCGGCATACAGTCGGACCTTAAACTTCCTTTTAAAATCGATTATCAGTATTATGGATTGAGTTTTATATTCGGTAAAAGCGGTGGAATTGATTTTGTAAAAACTTACCGGAAAAGCAGATTGCGCAAACTCAGAAAAGAAATAAAAACCTTACCGGTAGAAAAATACGATTTAATTATTTCCGATTTCGAGCCGGTGAGTTGTTGGGCCGGAAAAGCTAAAGAAATTCCCGTAATCGGTTTAAGTAACCAGGCTGCCGTATTTTCCGAGGGAGCACCTGTGCCAGAAAAATTCGATCCGATCGGAAAATTTGTATTGAAAAAATATGCACCCTGCGATGTACAATTTGGATTTCATTTTCAGAAATACAATAAGCAAATTTTCACTCCCATTATCCGGAAAATAATCCGCGATTCCATTCCTGTAAATTTAGGTCACTATACCGTTTACCTTCCTAGTTTTGATGATAAAAAAATTGTAAAACGATTAAATAAATTTAAGTCCATTAAATGGGAAGTTTTTTCAAAACATTGTAAAAAGGCTTATCAGGATGGTAACATCTATGTTTATCCCATCGATAATGATGCCTTTTTAAGAAGTCTGATTTCCTGCGAAGGAATTCTCTGTGGAGCCGGGTTTGCAACTCCATCGGAGGCCTTGTACCTGAAGAAAAAATTAATGGTTATTCCCATGAAATCGCAATTTGAGCAACAATGCAATGCGCTTGCATTAACCCATATGGGGGTGGCGGTAATTCCTTCGTTGCGAAAAAGACATTTATCCAAAATTGAAGAATGGTTAAAGAATGATTCGATTATTGCCGTAAATTATCCGGATGAAACAGAAAAAATAATTGATCTGATACTGGAAGAACGCAAGAAGAAATTTATTAAGCCAATCCGACTGAAATCCAATAAAGCCTCCTGATGATTTCCGATGATTATAATTTGAACCGAAATGGTTTCGGACAAGATTTTGTTTGGGGTGTTTCTGCATCTGCCTACCAAACTGAAGGAGCTCATGATACGGATGGGAAAGGTCCCTCAATTTGGGATCATTTTGCCGCCAAAGGAAAATCGAGAAATAAAGAGCATGCGAATGACAGTGTAAAATTTTATCACCATTACCGCGAGGACCTGGCATTGATGCGAAGTATGCATATCCGGAATTTTCGTTTTTCATTATCCTGGCCAAGAATTATTCCACA
>JAIBBF010000041.1 GCA_019694795.1 Flavobacteriales bacterium
GACCGGGCATACATTGGATACCGGGCTAATGCATTAGATGTTTCAGATTTCATTGTAAACTGGAGCGATAATTCGGTAGGTGGAGCCGGGGCTGCGGGACCGGATAATTTGATTTTTAATTTTACTTCTCTCAATGGTTCTTCTCCAAATGGAATCGATGGAAACCAAGTGAACGGAAGAGAAATTATGAGATTGACCGGCTATGGAAATATCGGGGTCGGTCCGCGTTTCAACAACACGCAGGTACCTGCTCCCGGTGCTATGGGACAACCTCAATCGCTTTTTCACATCAGCAATTTTAATGATTGGGCATCCTGGATGCAAATTGGAAACGAGACTACTGGTGGTGTAGCTTCAGATGGATTAAGAATTGGAATTACAGGAACAATTCCACTTTATAATAATCCACTGTTTGCAAATATCAATATGCCTTCTGCTGGAGCGGAACAAATTGCTATGATTTACCAACAAGAAAGCAAACCACTGCTTTTTTCAACTGGCGCATCCACCGATCAATTTCAAGGTAATAACTCTACCCAGGAACGTTTAAGAATTCAATCTGCTGGAACCATTACTCAAACTTCTCCAAATGGTGCAGCCTACGCTGTTTACAATCCCGGGGCTGTGAATACGAATTTTACCAGAATTGCTATCAGTCATGATCCCTCAAATCCATTAACACGTCCCTTAAGTCTTTTGCACATGGGGTACAACACTGCTGTGCTTCCATTAAACGGATGGCGAAACTGGATGGATATCGGAACGCTAATTACCACCAACACCGATAACATGTACGTTGGATTAAAAGATGGTCAAAATGGAGTTACAGATGCTGTTATCAACTGGGGGGATGATCCTGCCAGTCCAGGCGGACCAGACCTGCTTCGTTTCATTTTCACCCAAAACCCTGTAGGAGGTACCGTTTCTTCCACTCCGAATGGACTGGAGATTGCCAGAATGTATTCCAACGGAAATGAAGGAAGAATGGGTATCGGTAGTTTCGATTTATTGGGTCTACTACCGCAAAACACATTACACATTAACTCTCCGGCTGCAAACCCCACGACCAATGCAGGAGGAACCTCCGGTTTACGCTTTGAGGATTTAACTACTGCCACTACACCAATTGCAAATCCTGGTCAGGGTGTTTTAGCTGTAGATGCAAATGGCAATGTTATTTATGTAAATGGCGCTTCAAATTTTGGAAACTATTGCAATAGCCTAAATCCAACTTCACTTACCGGAGATTATCAGATTGATATGGCTAACAACTCTATATTTTTTAAAAACGGCAAAAACATAATGATGGGGGAGGTATCTTGTGGTAATTTGGCACCAGCAAGATTGTATTTAAGATATTCTAATCCCCAATATTACCCTACAGTAACGGAAGGATTAAGAATTGAGACCAATTTGATTCAACCTAACATTACAGCGAGTTTTAGAAACACTCTAGGAACCGGCGCAGCAATTCGGACTGATGGGGATATTCATTGTAACGGGGAAGGATTATCCATTGCAGGTTGGAATTTATTCTCGGATTCTCTGGTAAAACAAAATGTTCAAAACTTAGAAAATTGCAGTGATATTATTGGGCAATTGAGACCAGTTAGTTTTTATTTTGACACTCTCAATCCATACGGTTTTAGATTTTCTAATAGAAAAAATTATGGTTTTATTGCTCAAGAAGTAGAACAGATTTTACCTGAATTAGTAAAAACTACCTCATTCCCCGAAGAAATTGATTCAGCAGGAAATATAATATATCCTGCAACAACAATTAAATCGGTAAATTACAATTCTCTTATCGGAATTTTAACTGAAGGGATCCAGGAACAACAAGCAACTATTGATAGCCTTTCAGGAATTATTACTGAACAAGATTCCATCAATAAACATTTACAGGAACAAATCAATTCTCTTTATGATATGATTGCTGAATGTTGCAAAAACCGTTCGATGGAGCAAGGTCAAAACAACAATCCTTCTCCAAACATTCGCACCATTGAATTACGCGATGAACAATCGATTGTACTGGATCAAAATGTACCTAATCCTTTTGCAGAACAAACTACTATTTCCTACCTGTTTCCTGAAAATGTAAACAAAGCACAAATTTTGTTTTATAATCAAGACGGCAAATTGATTAACTCCACCAATTTAAACCCCATTGCAGGAAGAGGACAAATTAATGTATTTGCCAATGATCTAAGCAATGGTATTTACAATTACACACTGGTTGTTGACGGAAAAATAATCGCAACCAAAAAAATGATTAAACAACAATAATCAAATTTCAACTACACCGGGATATGGAAACATGTCCCGGTTTTTTTCTTCTACAATTGCCATCCTACAACGAATCATTCACAATCATCCATATACTTAATTCGTGCTGATTTAAAAAACACTTCGTGCAACTTCGTGTACTTGTGCCTTAGTGGTTCACCCCTGCCCTGCAATCCTCCGATTCCACGCTCCGCTCTGAATGACGCGCGGTGTGTACTCAGTGCCTCAGTGGTATTCCTCAAACACATATTCTATATGCCAACAAACGCAATTTAAATTTTAATCCTAACTAAAACTGAATGCAACTCAGTATCCTCTATCTCTAAATGTTACCACCCCTTAGTGTTCTTCTATTAATTTTCTTCGTGCAACTCAGTGTACTTGTGTCTTAGTGGTTCAAACCCAACGCTGCAACAATCCGATTCCACGCTCCGCTCTGAATGACGCACGGTGTGTATAACCATTTCATCCCTCTTTTTTTTCCTACTTACCCTCTCCCTACTACCTAATTTTCCTTCTACCCTCTTCCCATTTCCCCTTCTACCTTACTACCCACTACCCACTACCTATTTTTCCTTACTACCCTCTTCCCACTACCCATTTTCCCTTCAACCTTTCTGCCTACAACACTCTCCCCCTTCTACCTTACTACCCACTACCTATTTCCCCTTTCCACCCTCCGTGTTCTCCTCAAAAAATTCTTCGTGCAACTTCGTGTACTTGTGCCTTAGTGGTTAACCCCACACATCCCCATTTTACACTTAAAATACTCATACCAGGTAACCACACTAAGCAGCATACCCAAACTATACATGGTATCTTCTACCGGAATGGTACCAATGCGCAGATTGAGAATTTCATTCGGATTATACCATACAACAGGCTCTTCTATTAAGGATCCGGTTAGAATGCCGTTGACCAGTAAAAATGGAATGAGGCTTACCATATAGGCTAGCAAAAAGCGAGAGAGATAAGGCGATTTAAAACGCAGCATAAGCGTTAGTAATAGAACGGCCGTATAGGGAAACGTAAAAGCCGGATACCACAAACCGTAATTGAATGCGGCAACAAGCAATAAAAAAGCGGCAAGGAAATAAAGTAGCGGACGATGTATTTTTTTCAGAATGTCGGTTACAACATAGGCATTGAGGCATTCGTAAATGAAAATACAGGCATAAGGAATGCAGATAAAAAACAAACACTCTTCCAGCGGAAGATTGCCAATATAAATTCCGCAGAGGTAATCGGGATTAAATCCCCACACCCCATAAGCCGTTTTTAGCATGTCCCAGGGAATAAAAATCAGCAGCATGATTCCGATGGCCGGAAAAAGTGCTTTCCACTTGCGAAAAAAGGCAACGCGCCGGTCGAAACTTAAAAGCAGTGGTCCTGCCAGCGAGAGTAAATCGATGCTCAGGTATAAAAATTTCACGCTTGGTTTTTTTGATTCATGCTGGCGCGTGCTTCGCGGAAGTATTTCAATGGAACAACCAGCATACCGAAACATTCTCCGTCTTCTTTCCCCAAATGTTTATGATGCACTTTATGCGCTTTACGAATGGCCCGCAGATAAACATTATCGGAATTGCGAAACCATTTTAAACGACGATGAATAAATACTTCGTGCACCAGAAAATAAGCGAATCCATATACCGCTATTCCTGCACCAATGGATACAGCGCCGTAATTTCCATACATCATTCCCAACATGATGCATAACCAGGAGGGAATAGCAAAAATGAGAAAGAAAACATCGTTGCGTTCAAAAAATCCAAACAGCTTGGGCACCGGTTGGTGATGGTCGGCATGAAAATACCACATCCATCCATGCATGATGTATTTATGCATGAACCAGGCCATGAATTCCATAGCGAAAAAGGTCAGCACAACATACAACACATACAGCATGAGCAATCAGAGTATTCGGTTAAGATAAATAAAAAAGATCAGTTGCATGATTAACAACAACCAGGCTGCGGGATTGTTCTGCGGACGAAAGGTCTTGGCCATCACCAAGTGAAAAACAAATCCGAAACTAAACCATGCGATGTAATTTTGTAATGGAATTATTCCGTCTTTCCATTGCCAGTAATCGAGTTTTACCGCCACCGGCTCAATGAAAAAATCCATTCCCGTCATGATCCCCGCTCCCAGCAGTGCTATGAGCAGTGGATGCGAAAAAAACAATGCTGCAGCGCTGTAACTCACATACACCATCACCAGCCAGTTGATGCTGATCACCAGGGGGACATCATACATTTTGTATCCTAAATTGGCACCGTAGTGATAATCGCCAAACAAGGCTGCGGTAAGTACACCCACCACTTCTACCACATAACCCAAAACAGCGATGCCTGCCATGGCCATCCATTCACCACGGGTGATGTTTTTAACCGGAAAAAAAACAAAAAAACAGGTCACCAATAAATGAAGCCAGGTTAAGCGCGCAAATTTCATCGGATCTGTTCCGCTGAAGCCCCAAAATCCTACGGCATAAAACAGCAGCAGCATAAAGATGGAAATGGGTAATCGGTAGGCTTGCCAGGATAGTTTCATTGCAAATGATCTTGATGAATTAAATCGGCCGTGATTTTTCCCGAGAGTAAACAGAGTGGAATTCCGCCACCGGGGTGAACACTGCCTCCGCAAAAATAAAGATTCGGAATGCGACGCGAAAAATTGGGGTGACGTAAAAATGCGGCGTTGCGGTTGTTGGATGCGGCTCCATACAGCGATCCCTGAAAGGAAGAGGTGCGCGATTCTATACTTCTCGGATCAAGTACATCTTCTTCCTCAATCAGCGATGCAATGTCGACACCCAATCGTGCAGATAATTTTTTTAAACAATTTTTCCGGATCACGGGAATAAGTTCATCCCAATTCTGCCCTTTATTACCGGGAACATTTACCAATACAAACCAGGCCTCTTTTCCTGCAGGGGCATCGTGCGGATTGTATTTCGAAGAGATGTGGACATAAACCGTAGGATCTTCGCTAACGCTTTTTTCCTGAAACAACAATTCGAATTCGCGCCGGTAATCGTTGGCGAAAAAAATATTATGCAATCCGAGTTGCGGAAATTCGCGACCAATTCCCCAATAAAAAATCAATGCTGAACTCGATCGTTCCTGCGCCAGTGTTTTTTCCGGAGCTGGTTCCTGAGCCAACAAACGGCGATAGGTGGGTATCACATCCATATTACTAATCACCACATCGGCTGGAAAAAAAGTAGCACCCGATTCAACTCCACGAGCAATTCCCTTTTCTACACGAATACGATCCACCTCCGTATCCAAATGAAATTTTACACCGCAACGAATAGCTAATTGCACCAATGCACGCGGAATGGAAATCATGCCGCCCTTCGGAAAAAATGTCCCCACATTATGCTCCAAATGGGGAATCATCGTCAACACCCCCGGTGCCCGATAGGGATCGCTTCCGTTGTAGGTGGCAAAACGATCGAACAATTGCACCAGATGTGGTTCTTTTATTTTTTTTTCATTCACCCGGTGCATACTGCTGAACAAATGCAATTGCGGCAGATGCAGCACTCCGCGGAGAACGGATTTTCTGAAATAGTTTTTCACCCGGTGAAGCGATTGTTCCAAAAAAACAGATCGCGTTAGTTCGAAGGATTGTTGCGACTGATCCAGGTACTTTAAGATGTGTGTTGATGGTACACCAAACTCTTTTTCACAAGCAGCCGCAAATGAAACGCGATCCGCATCTGCAGAAATTTCTTTGCCGTCGTCCCAGAAATAGCGACAACTCTCGTTCACTTTTTCATAGGAAAAATAGTCCTGCATGGGCACCCCGCACAAGTCAAAAAGCTCTTCCACATAATGTGGCATGGTAAATAAAGAGGGGCCCGTATCGAAGCGGTACGATCCCAGTTGTTTTTCGCCAAGCTTACCACCAGCTACGGATGAACGTTCAAAAATTTCTACCGCATAACCCGCTTTTGCCAAACGAATGGAAGCCGATAATCCGGCAATTCCGGAGCCTATAATAATTGCTTTTTTCAATTCAACGGGTTTAGGCTTCAACAATGCAAGCCTTCTTTTGTTTGCATTTATTTGTTTTTGCCCGAAGCGCTGCGTGGAATCCCCTTGATGCGAAAGCAATAACCGAGTTGACCATACTCCTGAATAAACATGAAATGTTGCGAAGCTCCATGCGAACGATCGGCATACGTATAAATATCCGGTAATCCGATGTATCCTGCTTTCATGCTGAAACGGAAAAAGAAGTGTTTTCCGAGGTCGAAACGCAATCCGAGATGTCCGCTTAACCCGAAACCCGCCACGTGAAAGATATTCGCTCCCTGCTTATCGAAAACAGCTACATCACTCCGTGGCACAAGTAAACCTGCTCCCAGTCCCATTTCCATGTTGAGGCGGATTTTATGTTTGCGTGATGCCCAGAGTGAATCGAGAAAATCAATTTCTACACCCACCAGATTTAATCCATTGGTATGTTCGAAGTAGAGGAACTGTCTGCTCAGCACCATGATGCTATCCTGATAATGTCCGGCATAAATTTCAGATGCGGTGGTATCGATGTTCCCCGTCATACGCACCGCCTGCCAGTTGCGCATAACGTATTTCATGTGATCGTCGAGAATGGAAACCGAAATTTTTTCGGTGAGGTAATAACCCATTTTAAAATTATACTGCGGTATAGCTAAATGCGCAGGATTGAGGTAAGTACGCGTAGCAAAGTTTTCGGGACGGTCGCTCGATAATACATCGTAGAGCGTAAAATCGTAGCCGGGTCCCCACAAATGAATATCCGAAGGCGAATATTGCGCACGGTTATAGCCCCAGGAAATGAAAAATTGTCCCTTCCGGAACTGAGATCCGTCCCATGGAGAGGAATTTTGAGCGTTCAGCGGACTGATGTTCGTCAGTATAAACAAAGAAATTACAAGCAAAAACGGGCTTTTCATAAAAAATGGCTTTGGGGGAACAAAGTTAACCATTGACTTGTTTTAAAAAAAAGCTTATCTTTCCCTTACAACTGATCTTTATCACATTATGCCTACAGGAACAGTTAAATTTTATAACCGCAAGAATAAGTTTGGTTTCATCCGGGTGGATGACACCGGAGCGGAGATTTATGTACGACAAAGCGGCGTTATTGACCCGATTAATGAGGGCGACCGCGTAGAATTTGAAATGGAAGACCACCCGAAAGGCCCCATTGCCATTAAGGTGAAAAAAATTCAGGCCTGATTTGAGTTTTTGTCCATTTCTCCTCTTTCCGCTAAAGCAGACTGAGCTGCATTCGTTTTTTTTCTGATTTTTGCAGCTGAAATTTTTGCTTTTTGACTCCCACCCAACCTTCAATGTCCGTTTTGGTGTTGTGCATGCATTATCCCGGCAGAGCACCCAATCAGCGTTTTCGCATTGAGCAGTATGCGGATTATTTAGCGCAACAGGGTGTACAGCTCGAATTTTCGTATTTGCTCAATGAAAAAGAAGACCGCATTTTCTATTCGCCGGGACACTTTTTCAAAAAATTAGGCATTGTTTGGCGCTCTTTACAAAAACGAAAAGCGGATGTACGCCGGGCAAAACAATTCGATGCGGTGTTAATTATCCGCGAATCGTTGTTTGTTGGTCCCGCCTTTATTGAAAAGCGCTTAAAGAAAACAGGCGTTCCCCTTTATTACGATTTCGATGATGCCATTTGGCGATTGGATGTTTCCCGTTCCAACCGTTGGTTTGGTTTTTTAAAATTTCCGGCCAAAACTTCTTCCATCATTCGTCTGGCAGATGTAGTGATTGCCGGTAATCAATACCTGGCCGATTATGCCTTGCAATTTAATTCCGCTGTAAAAATTATTCCCACCACGGTAGATACCGATAGTTTTACTCCTGCAGAAAAAAAACAGGATAGTATTACCATCGGCTGGAGTGGAAGTTTAACAACTACCAAACATTTCGACACTGCTGTTCCTGTTTTGCTTCGTTTAAAAGAAAAATATGGCGACCGCTTATCCTTTAAACTCATTGGCAACAGCGCCTATTACAACAAGACCTTGAATCTGCAGGGCGAGGCGTGGTCGGCCGCCACCGAAGTGGAGGAATTGCGCAAAATCGATATTGGCATTATGCCCTTGCCCGACGATGAATGGTCGAAAGGCAAATGTGGATTAAAAGGATTGGTGTACATGTCGCTCGGCATTCCCGCGGTGATGTCGCCCGTTGGTGTAAACCGCGAAATCATCCGCCATGGCGAAAACGGATGTTTGGCTGCCGGTCCGGAAGAATGGTTTGCATCACTTTGTGAACTGATTGAGAATGAAGAATTGCGAAAAAAAATGGGTGAAGAAGGCCGAAAAACGGTGGTAGAAAAATTCTCTGTTGCATCACAGCGTGCGCATTATCTTCAACTTTTCCGACCGAAACCGTAAATAATTTTCATTTCGCGCAGCTTCGCTTTGTGCAGTCGCTAAAAAATTTACTTTTGTAAAAATCGATATTCACATGGAAGTTACCACCGAAATGAAAAACACTGCGCTCTCGCAAAAACACATCAGCCTTGGCGCTAAAATGGTTCCCTTTGCCGGTTACAATATGCCGGTTTCGTATTCGGGACTGAACGATGAACACGCTACGGTTCGTGAAGCAGTGGGTATGTTTGATGTTTCGCACATGGGTGAATTCATTTTGAAGGGTCCGGATGCACTGGATCTCATTCAGCGTGTCACCTCCAATGATGCATCGGTGTTAACGGACGGTAAAGCACAATATTCCTGTTTACCGAATGACAAAGGCGGAATTGTGGATGATTTACTGGTGTATAAAGTTGCCGATCAGCATTACATGTTGGTGGTAAATGCATCGAATATTGAAAAAGACTGGAACTGGATCAGCAAGCACAACACCAAAGGCGTGCAAATGGAAAACATCAGCGATGCAACTTCACTGCTGGCGATTCAGGGTCCCAAAGCCTTGGCCACTTTACAAAAACTTACCGCTGTAAATCTTTCTGAAATTCCATACTACGCATTTCGTGTTGGAACATTTAACGGCGTAGAAAATGTAGTGATTTCGAATACCGGATATACCGGTGCGGGTGGATTTGAATTGTATTTTCCGAATGAAGTTGCCGAAAAAATGTGGGATGGAATTATGGAAGCAGGAAAAGAATTCGGCATTAAACCGATCGGACTCGGCGCGCGCGATACCTTGCGTTTGGAGATGGGATTCTGCTTATACGGAAACGATATCGACGATACCACTTCTCCCATTGAAGCGGGATTGGGATGGATTACGAAATTCACCAAAGAATTTACCAATAGCAAAGCGATAGCCGAACACAAAGAAAAAGGCGTGAGCCGCAAACTGGTTGGATTCGAAATGATCGACCGTGGAATTCCCCGTCACGATTACGAAATTGTAGATGCAGCAGGAAATGTAATTGGTAAAGTGACTTCCGGAACGCAGGCTCCTACCTTGCAAAAAGGAATTGGAATGGGTTATGTGAAAACTGAATTTTCGAAAGCGGATTCTGAAATTTTCGTAAAAGTGCGCGACAAAGCACTGAAGGCGAAAGTGGTTAAAATTCCTTTCCTGAAAAAATAATCCGCATGAGTAAAATCACGGTCGACGCCTGTTTTTCTCCCTATCTCTATCCGGTTTACCGCGATGATGAAAACATTGTGGTGATCATAGATATTCTCCGTGCCACATCGGCCATTTGCACCGCATTCGAAAACGGAGTAGAGAAAATCATTCCCGTTGCCACCGTAGAAGAAGCACGCGATTATCAATCGAGAGGCTATATCGCCGCCGCAGAAAGAGAAGCAGTTCCCGTAGAAGGATTTCCCTTCGGAAATTCACCCTACAGCTACATGGGCGATCATGTAAAGGGTCAAACCATCGTTCTCACCACCACCAACGGAACACAAGCCATTAACGCAGCCAAAGACGCGCATAAAGTAATAATCGGTGCCTTTACCAACATCAGTGCCGTTTGCGATTATTTAAAATCGCAGGAGCGCAATGTATTGTTGTTATGCTCGGGATGGAAAAATAAATTCAACCTCGAAGATGCCCTGTTTGCCGGTGCGGTAACGGAAGAATTAAGTAAAGTAGAACATGTAAAATTACAGGATGCTGCTTTAGCTTTAAAATACCTCTATCAGCAAGCCAAAGAAGATCCGCATAAGTTTTTACACAACGCCTCTCACAAAGAGCGCCTGGCACGACTCGGATTAAAAGATGATATTAAGTATTGTCTGCAATCTGACCTCACCCGTGAAATTCCTGTATTGGAGAATGGCGCGCTGGTGCGTTTAAAATGGTGATTTATTTTTTCTGAATCAGAAATTAATCTGACTACTCAGTCCTCCTCTTCAAATTCAAGCTCTGCATCTTTTTCCCAGATTTCCATTTCGCAGGGTTTGCAGTTGAACTTGAGCTTGTATTCGTTAAGTCCGTGTTTAAGCGTTAAGGGTTCCTTCACTTTTTCGCCCATGGTTTCACGCTGGAATTTCGGACATTTTCCCAATTCGTATTTAACGCAATACTTGGTGGTCATCACCCGCGATTTTCCGGGATCCCATTGCAGTTCGAATGCTTTCTCCATTTCGGAAACCCCATGGCGCGCATAAAATTTTCGTGCCAGTGTATTGGAAATATTATAGGTAAAATCCAGTTGTTTTACGGGATAAGGATGCTCTGTTTTTTCAATCTGAAATTCGAAACGCCGGTATTCGCGCACACGGATTTCCATGAGTTCTTCCAAAACTTCCCGTCGCATTTCATTCACTTTACTATTCGGTAAAAACCAGTTTTCCGAAAGAACCACTTCCACTTTTCCGGCCATAAACGGCGTAGCTCCGGTTTTGGACAGATTTTTTTGTATAGCAGGAACAGGCGATTCCGTATTGCGTGCTTTTTCTTTTTTTAGTTCGAAATGTTTTTTGCATTGGTGACCATCCTCATCAACGGCCAGTAATACAAATCCATTTTCATCTTCCGAAAAATGCAGGTCCACCGAAATTTTCCGAATGGCGCTGTCTTCACGCTCTACCAAACGGTTAAATTCTGCATCCGAATTGCGGTAGATTTCCGTCCCCACCGGCAGTTCTTTAAAATGATTCGGAATCACTAAATCCTTAATGATAATATTTACCTGTGCACCGTCGGCTTCTCCTGCTTCATTCAGAAAATAGAGTCCATCCCCATTATTCAGTTCCTCAAAATTTTCGATGAGGTAACCATTGAGCTTGTTGCCAAGTACTTTTCCGATGTATTGTCCTTTGGACTTCGGACTCTCCCACGATCCGATTTTTTCTTTGCGTTGATTAAGAAAATAATCGGTATAACCGCGATTAAAACTTCTTCCGAGTTCCGGATCGAAATCGTAAAACGTTTTTCCCGATGATGCTTTGGTATAATTGGGATGTGTAGCAAGGAACTCATCGAGTTTTTTGCGCAGGTAAGAAGTGTTGTTTTTTACATACACCATATCCTTTAACCGACCCTCAATTTTAAACGAAGTAACACCTGCTTCTATGAGTTGTGGCAACTGATCGCTCAGATCAAGATCTTTGATGGAAAGTAAGTGACTGCTTTGTATCAATGTGGTTCCGTTTCCATCCACCAACTGATAGGGTAAGCGACAATTCTGTGCACAGGAACCGCGGTTGGCGCTGCGTTCTCCTCCTGCAATACTCATGTAGCAATTCCCGCTGAAAGAAACACACAGTGCACCGGTCACAAAAAACTCCAGTTCCACCGGTGTTGCTTCCCGGATTTCACGAATCTGATCAAGATTTAATTCACGTGCAAGCACCACTCGTTGTATGCCGGCATCCGCCAGAAATTTTACATGCTGCGGATCGCGGTTATTGGCTTGCGTGCTGGCATGTAAAGGAATGGGTGGTAAATCCATTTCCAGAATAGCCATATCCTGAATGATGAGTGCATCCACTCCAATATCGTATAGTTCCCAGATTAAATCGCGGCAATGATCCAGTTCTTCATCGTAGAGAATGGTATTGACTACAACAAACACCTGTGCTTTGAATAAATGCGCATAACGCACCATTTCGGCAATGTCTTCAATGGAATTGGTGGCATTGGAACGTGCACCGTATTGTGGAGCGCCAATGTACACTGCATCGGCACCCGCATTTATGGCAGCAATACCCTGCACCAGATTTTTGGCAGGAGCCAGAATTTCTACTTTCGTCTTCATGGGAATGGTACTGCAAAGCTACAAAAAGGGAATTGAACCCGAAAAAGCGCTTTTGGCAGGTAAATGAGGGCTTTATCCAAACTTCATGTGGACCTCAATTTACACGGGAGTCGCCACTTTTTTTGCCTTGCTTTTCGTATCTTTAACCTATGCGTACATATCACCGGGTGATGTTTTTTCTGCTGCCATTACTGATGGTTTTCATCATGGCATTTTCATTGGCAGAATCGCCGGCTGCGGTATGGGGATTTTATGCGCACAAACGCATTAACCGGATGGCGGTATTTACACTTCCTCCGGAAATGATCGGTTTTTACAAAGACAATATCGAGTTCATCACCGAACATGCCGTAGATCCCGATAAACGCAGGTATGCGGTAGATGGTGAAGCGCAACGTCATTTTATCGACATCGATCATTACAAAATTCCCAATGAAGATGTATTCGAAACGGTTCCCAGAAAATGGAAGGACGCCATTAAAAAATATACGGAAGACACCATTCAGGAATATGGCATCGTTCCCTGGCACATCGAGGTGATGATATTTCGGTTGACCAAAGCGTTTAAAGATGAAAACTTCGATCAGATTTTAAAATTATCGGCAGAATTAGGTCACTACGTCGGCGATGCACACGTGCCTTTGCATACCACCGAAAATTATAACGGTCAACTTACCGGACAAAAAGGTATTCACGGATTTTGGGAGTCGCGCATTCCTGAATTATTTGCGGAAGAATACGATTATTTCATTGGCAAAGCAACGTACGTGGAAGAACCCCTGGATTTTGCATGGACCGCCGTAAGGGAAAGTCACGCCGCTCTCGATAGCGTGCTCCTTTTCGAAAAAGAACTTACCAAAAGCTGGCCGGAAGATAAAAAATACAGTTACGAAACGCGTGGCAACACCACCATCAAAGTGTATTCGCAGGAATTCACAAAAGCGTATAGCGATAAATTATCCGGCATGGTGGAACGTCGCATGCGAAAAACCATCATTGCCGTTGGCAGTTTTTGGTACACGGCATGGATCAACGCGGGAAAACCGGATTTGATTCGCTATAAAAACAGAAGTCTCTCAAAAGAAGCGCAGGAAGAACTGAACAAAGAAGATCAGGAATTTCAGAAGGGAACGATTAAGGGCAGGAGTTGCGATCACTAAATCACACTTCTTTTTTCATTGCATTTTTTCCTTGCAGCCAACGTGCAATAGTCAGCAATAAAAGCATCATCGCTACAAACATCGAGCTGCGGCCATACACATCACCCATTCGGGTGAACCAGGTTTGCTCTGTATTGGCATTGATGCTTGCACTTATAACGGCAGGTTCCCACCAGGAAGTTTGTTGCAGTACATCGCCTCGTTGATTAATAAAACACGAAATTCCCGTATTGGCACAACGCGCAATACTACGCCGGTTCTCGATGGCCCGCAATCGCGCATACGACATGTGCTGCAGGTAGCCCGGAGTATTCTCCCACCAGCCATCGTTGGTGATAATAAAAATCAGATCGGCGCCTTTTGCAACAAAGGAAGCGATATGCTCACCATAAATGGATTCGTAACAAATGGCAGGAACTACTACGTGACGAGGATCTACATCGGAATGAAAAACCATTGGTTCTTTTTCTGAGCCCATAGAACCACTGCTGCCGCCCATTTGCAAAGCCCACTTTTCTAAAAAGGGAAACCATTGGGTAAATGGAACTTTTTCTACACCAAGTACCAATTTCATTTTATGATAAATCTGCAATGGCTCATCTTTCAATACCTGAAAAGAGGCGTTGTAATGATCGTAATAAACCCCAGGCTCGCCGGTAGGTTTGGCGGTGGGTGATAAGGATTCTCCTTCGAAATAAAAACGGTGACTCGACATTCCGCTTACAATTTTCAGTCGCGGAAATTCGGCAACATATTCCCGCATGCGAACAATGGCCGGATTGCTTTCAATTTTATTTTCCATTACCGAATACGACAACTGCGTTTCGGGTCCCACTAAATAATCCGTTTTCTCATTCACGTACTGATCTGCCAATGCGAAAAAAATATCCAATTGTTCATTCATGGTTTTTCCTCCGAATTTGTCACGATACGGATCAATATTCGGTTGCGCAATAACCACCTGCACCGGATTTTCGGTTTCGGTATAGGAAAAATACATTTTCAATGAAATCAAAACCGGAATGGCAATCACCACCGTGAGCGAAAACAAACGAAACTGCTGTTGTTTCAGCGGACGTTTACTCAACCAAAAGGCATCGCGTACGATGACAAAAACAATCATGTTCACCAACAACACCCACAGCGATCCGCCACTTACTCCACTGTATTCATACCACTGCACCAGGTAGGGCTGAAGGGAAAACACATTGCCCATCGACAACCAGGGCCAGGATAATTCCCAATAGTAATGCAGGTATTCGAACGCAAGCCAGTAAACAAAAAAAGAAAGCAAACCCTCACGGATTCCGAGTCGACGTTTGGTAAGATGAAAAAAGAAAAAGGGGAAAGTCATTAACAAAGCATTCACCATTACTGCCATCACCATTCCTCCACCCGAAGCAAAATAAATCCACCAGGTAGTTAAAAGATTAAAAAGCAGAAAATGCCAATAGGCCAGAAAAAAAACTTTACGCGGACGATAAGCCTTACGGTAAATATGATCTTCGAGCAGGAGCATAGGAACCCAGGCAATAAAAATAAAGGGCCAGAGCGAACCGATAAAAGGCCATGCCAGCGCCAGGAGCAATGCACCAAGTGTAGCGTAAACAATAAGCGGAAGCCTTTGCATCAGTGAAATTTTAGGCTAAAATAAACAAAGAGCAGGATTCCCATCATTTCGGCATTTTTATTTTCCCTTAAATGCTCCTTTTATTATCTTGAGGCATGAAACTGAAGAGTCTGTTACTTGCATCGGCCAGCTTATTGGCAATTACGGCCCATGCCCAAAAGAAAAAAATCGATCACACGGTTTACGATCAATGGAAAACCATACGCGAAGCACAAATCTCCGATAACGGATCGGTAGTTACCTACGAAGTAAATCCCCAATCGGGCGATGGAAATTTATATGTGTACGAAGTAGAAAGTAAACGCACCGATACGATTCGTCGCGGTTATTCCGCTCAATTTGTAGATGGGGGCACGCATATTATTTTTCGCATTAAACCGGAATTTGAACTTACGCGAAAAGCAAAGCTCGCCAAAAAGAAAGAAGATGATATGCCCAAAGATTCATTGGGTGTTTACGATGTAAAAGAACATAAAATCATTGCGCGCTTTCCGATGATCAAATCGCAGGAAGGAAAAGAAGAAAATTCCTGGATCATTGTTCACCACACCAAAATGAAAGAAGCAGCACCGGTGGGTAAAAAGAAAAAGAAAAAAAAGAAAGAACCCGAGATTAAATCCGACGGAACCAAACTCGAATTGGTTTCCCTGAAACAATACCACCAGCCTGCCGCAGATCCGAAAAAGAAAAAGAAAAAAGAAAGCGGTCCGCTTTTCAATTATTCCTTCCCTTACGTTACCGAATACGCCTACTCCAAAAAAGGAAATCAGATTGCATTTATCATGCAGAAAAATGTTGATAAAGCCGATTCCGCCTATCTCTATGTGTTTTCTACATCCGATGAAAAATTAAAATCAATTCATGCACTGAACGGCTTTATGAAAAGTCTGAGTTTCGATGAAAGCGGAAACCAGATTGCCTATCTGGCCAGCAGCGATACATCGAAAAATAAAGTGTACGATTTATGGTACTGGAACAGCAATAACAGCTCGTGCAGTAAAATGGTCGACTCCGCCACAACGGCCATGCCTAAGGGACAATGCGTGAGCGAAAATTCCAGTCTCTGGTTTTCGGCCGACGGTAAAAAATTATTTTTCGGCACCGCTCCAAAACCCGAAAAAGAAATCAAAGACACCTTAACCGACGATGAAAAATACCGTCTCGATATCTGGAGCTGGACCGACACGCGATTAATGCCTGAGCAACTAAAAATGCTGGATCGCGACAAAAAGAAAAACTACCTGGCAGTGTATCATCTCGATAAAAACAAAATGGTTCAGATTGCCGATGCAAAAATGGACGGCATTAGAACTATCCTCAAAGGGAATGGAGATATTGCTTTAGGAATTTCGGATGTGAACTATGAAAAATCGAAATCCTGGGACTCCCCCGTGCCTGCCGATTATTACCTGATTGATCTGAACAGCGGAGAGCGAAAACTATTACTTGGCGATCAAAAATTCTACTGCAGTTTATCTGCTTCCGGAAATTATTTACTGTACTACCGCAGAAAAGAAGACCAATGGTATGCACTGGAAATTGCAAGCGGAAAAACGATAAATCTGACCGAAAAAATTACCGACGACTTTTTTGAAGATGACAATGGAAATCCCTCAGAAGAAGATGTGATCGGTTGCATGGGCTGGGCAGAGAAAGATGCCTATGTTTATCTCTACGGCGAACACGACATCTGGAAAATTGATCCCAAAGATCCTTCCAAACCTATTTGTCTCACCCGCAATTTCGGAAGAGAAAGCAAAACCATTTTGCGCTATGAAAAACTCGACGATGAAGAGCAATTTATCCGCGAAGAATTTTTAGTGCTGCGCAGTTTCAATAAAGAAAACCGCAGAGCAGGATTTTATCTGTACGAAGCATCCAACAAAGCGAATGCTCCGGTGCGTATGGCAGAAAGTGATCACAAATACAACTACCTCATTAAATCGAAAAAAAGCAATAAAACAGTTTTTGCGCGAATGAATTTTGTGGAGTATGCCGATGTGTGGATAAGCGATGTCCGTTTTAACAATGCAGAAAAAATCTCAGATGCCAATCCGCAACAAAAGGAATACAATTGGGGAACGGTAAAAATGACGCATTGGAAATCGCCGAAAGGAAGAGAACTGGATGGATTGATATATTATCCGGAAGATTTCGACAGCACCAAAAAATATCCGATGCTGGTTTACTTCTACGAAAAATATGCCGACGATATTCACAATTATTATGCGCCTCGTCCCTCTGCCTCCATCATTAACCCCACAGAATATGCCAGCAATGGATACATCGTATTTATTCCGGATATTTTATACAATGAAGGAACTCCGGGCGAAGATGCTTATGATTGCATTGTAAGCGGAACAGATCATGTTGCAAAAAATAAATACATCAACACCGAACGCATGGGATTACAGGGACAAAGCTGGGGTGGATATCAAACCGCTTATCTCGTAACGCAAACCAACAAATACAGAGCAGCAATGGCCGGTGCACCGGTGAGTAACATGACGAGTGCCTATGGCGGAATTCGCTGGGGATCGGGATGGAGTCGCGCTTTTCAGTATGAAAAAGGTCAGAGCCGCTTGGGCTACACATTGTGGGAAGACCGTGAACGATACATAAAAAATTCACCTTTATTCCATGCCGATAAAGTAAACACACCTTTACTCATCATGCATAATGATAAAGACGGTGCTGTTCCCTGGTATCAGGGTATTGAATATTTTTCTGCCCTTCGCCGATTGAATAAACCGGTATGGATGCTGAATTATAACGACGACGATCACAACCTTACGCGTCGTGCCAATCAAAAAGACCTCAGCATTCGCATGCGTCAGTTTTTCGATCACTATCTGCTGGATGCTCCCCTACCTGTGTGGATGAGCGAAGGAATTCCTGCAGTGGATAAAGGAAAACGTACAGGCTACGAATTGGAGCAGAACAAATAGGATCGGTGATCCATGAAAAAACTCTGGCATAAATTATCGCATACCGGACTTCATCACCTGAGTGAAGAGGAAATTATTTTTAAGCACAGAGAAACACTGATTCTAAATAGAATGACGCTGGTATTAATCAGCTTAATTCTCATTTACATTCCGCTGGAAATTATTCTGAATGGATTTGTGCTCATGGGAATAATTATTGGTGAAATGCTGGCAATTTCAGGCGTATTGATTTTTAATTACTATCAAAAATTCGAAGGCGCCAAATGGTATTTTATGAGCGCCGTATTTTTGCTCATCGTACCGGCTTCCATTATTGTTCCGCACGGATCAGGAAATGAGTTGTTATTTATTCCCGGATCCACGCTTGGAATTTTGCTGCTAAAAGAAAAATGGAAAGGCATTCTGTTTATGATTCTTGTGCTTGCCACCATGATTTTTGTGCAAACGCTCAGGATGTATATTGAACCGCTGGTAGACATTCCTGCCCATCTGGTTCGCGGCGTTTATCCCATATTCAGCGGAATGGCATTGGTAATTGTATTTTTTGTAGTGTACTATTTTAAAAGTACCAATGAAGATTATAGTCAACATATAGAAGAACAAAAAGAACATCTTCGTTTTTCGAATGAGCTGATCAGTGAAAAAAACAAAGAGATAACCGATAGCATCAACTACGCGAAAAAAATTCAGGATGTGTATTTACCTCCGGTAGAAATTTTTCAGAATTTTTTTCCGGATGGTTTTATACTGTTTATGCCGAAGGACATCGTGAGTGGTGATTTTTATTGGTTTTACCGTCACGCCGCTGCACGGCAGGAAAGTAGTCGCGAACAATTTATTGCTGTTGCAGATTGTACCGGACATGGTGTTCCCGGCGCCATTATGAGTATCATTTGCTGCAATGCGCTGAATGAAGTGGCTGTGACCAACAATGAACTGGAGACAGGAAAAATACTGGACGAGGTTCGTCACCTGGTTACGCGCACATTAAAAAGCGATCGCGGATCGGGAAGAAAAGACGGCATGGATATTTCGCTGGCCAGAATAAATATGGAGAGCGGAAAATTAAATTATTCCGGAGCCAACAATCCCATCTGGATTTTCCGTTCTGCTTCCCGCGAATGGATAAAATTAAATGCCGACAAACAACCCGTAGGTTATTTCGAAAAATCACATCCCTTCAGCACACAAGCGTTTCAGTTGGAAGATGATGATTTGATTTATTTATTCTCGGATGGATATGCTGATCAGTTTGGCGGAGATAATGCTATAAAACGAAAAAGCGGCGGAAAGAAATATAAATACACCCGCATGCAGGAATTTCTGGAATCCATTCACCTCCTTCCCATGGAAGAACAAAAACTAAAATTGAAAAATGAAATTGAAAAATGGATGGGCGATCTGGAGCAGGTCGACGACATCTGTATCGTGGGGATACGGTTTAAATCAGAAAAAAATCTGAAATCTTAACGCGGGGATTTCATTCCATTGGTAAAAAACCAGGCCCAGCGCGTATTTACACGATCAGAAAATTTTTCAATGATATGGATTATAAAATTCACCATAACCTTTTCGTATTAACGCTTAATTTTCCGAATTCGTATTCCGGAAAAATTAATTTCCTGATAAAGTTCCCGTGTAAGGAGCTTTTAAAAATTCATTGAATGAAGCCAGATTAGCCTTGGCCTGCATTTCGAGATAACGCTTCGAAAACTCTTCTTCGCTGGAAGATGAATTTAAATACTGAATACGATAAGTGTCGAAATTCTGCAAAGCTGCTTTTTCTTCCAGACTCAGCCGAACTCCTGAAAATTCTTTATCCCTCAGATCATTGATGCTGACAGGTAATTGTCCGACTTTATTATTTATCTCAGTATTCTGACTCACGGTGTGATGTTGTTTGGACAAAAATACGTGCGAGCGGGCCTTTTGTTCCGAAAGCAAGCCCTCCAAATATCCACATTGACTTGTTAACACCTGTTGAAATCGCGCAAACCGGTTTGTTTACAAGACCTTAGATTGAAATGCAACAGGGTAAACGGTTCAAACAAATCCATTAACGGAAAATAGGCTAAACCGATTATTCGCCGGCTTCTTCCCGAAGGAGTTTATCCATATCGTATAAAAGGCGATCAACGTCTTTCGCAGAGGTGCCATCATAATAGCCTCTGATTCGTTTTTGAGAATCCACTAAAACAAAATTTTCGGTATGGATAAAATCACTCTCTTCATCACCTTCACCCGGTGCGGCTTCTTTTACAACAAAATAATTTTTACGCGCCATGTCGTAAATCTCTTTTTTCTCCCCGGTAAGAAAGAGCCACTGATCGTGATTTGCACCATAGTTTTCGGCATAGGCCATCATTGCTTCTACTGTATCGGTTTCCGGTAAAACAGTGTGCGAAAGAATCATCACTTGTTTATTGTCCTTGTACTTTTCCTGCACGCGTTGCAATTGCGATGACATTTTCGGACAAATACTTCCGCAGGTGGTAAAAAAGAAATCGGCAACATAAATTTTTCCTTCGAGGTTCTTCTGAGAAATGGTTCTTCCGCGCTGATCGGTTAAATGAAAATCACCCACGCGATGTCCCGTTCCCACATTTTGCAGAGAGGCATCCACCAATGAATCGTTTACCTGAGAAGGATTAAAAACCGGCAGTACATCTTTTTTTTCCATGTTGGATGCATTCATCCTCCAGGCCACAATAATTCCTGCAATCAATACTGCAAAAAATGCAATTACGGGAACAAGCCAGTTTTTTTTCATGCCGATTATTTTGCGAATTTATAGGAGAAACCAACTCCGAAAATCTGACGGAACTGTAGACGCGGACCAATACCGTCATTCACGCCATCCGAATTTCTGTCCACCGCTACTTCCACATCATCATCATAAATCATCAATGTGGAGAAGGTAACACCAATGTATTTTCCAACTTTAATTACCAGGTTGTTTTCCCACATCACATCGATGTTTTGCGGGTTATGAATGTAATTCGAAAACAAATCCAAACGGGTAATATAAGTGGCGCTTTTTCCAATATCCGTTTTATAATTGAATTTTAAATAACCTCCCAGCTCATAACGTATTTTACTACCATCTTTGGTTTTTACACCTGCAGTATCATATTCTGCAGCGTTAACCCCAAATGCACCTGCATCTGCAAGTATCTGATCATTCACGATGGTGACTTTACTTGTAAGCGGCGCTAAGAAAATGGTCATGTTTTTTATCGGTTTATAATCGAGTCCGATCGCTAATGTGGTATAACCGGGAGCAAGAAATTTAGAAATCTGAACCGAATCGTTCGGATAATTATAACCGGGCGCAAATTGAGTTCTGAAGTTTAACATCATGGCATAATACCATTTTTGCGATTGAAAAGCTTGTCGTCCAAACTTGCTCGAAAAATCGATACGGTCATCGCTCTTGCGTAAATCATCTAATCCCTGACGAACCAATCCGAATCCCATATCGAGGTTATTATCCCAGGAAATATGTCCTTTTTTATAATTCGCAAACAAGTTGAGCGCACTGTTAAAGGCAATGGAGTTTTGTCCACCAGCCGCCCAGTTGGTTAATGAAACCTGTGCGAAAGTCAAAGATCCCATTCCGCCTGTTTTCCATCCTTGTGTGGTATCGGCAGAAGTAGGTTTTACTTTTTCGGCATTCTTTTTCAATTCATCTTCTTGGGCAAATCCGTGTTGAATGAGAACCAATGAACAAAGGGCAAGTAGGAAATTTTTCATGAATTCAATTTTTTTGCAAAGATGTAAAACCCTGATTAATAATCACAGAATAAAAATCAATCCTGACCCGGAAGTCGCTGCCGGAAATTTGTATATCTTTGATAGTATTACTATTAAATAGTAAGTATGGCGAAAAAAAATAGTGGTCGTTTGTCCCTGACATCCTGGGGAAGCGACCTCCCGGCCGGAATCGTGGTATTCCTGGTTGCGTTACCTCTATGTCTTGGAATTGCACTTGCATCGGGTGCTCCGGCGATGAGTGGTATAATGGGAGGAATTATTGGAGGAATTGTAGTGGGATTCATCAGTGGTTCTCCCTTAAGTGTAAGTGGTCCCGCCGCGGGCTTAACTACCATTGTATTATCTTCCATTTCTTCGCTTGGTTCATTTGAATTTTTTCTTGCAGCGGTATTTCTGGCCGGAGTATTTCAAATTTTAATGGGCATTGCGCGTGCCGGTTTATTCGGTTCTTACATTCCCACTTCGGTGATCAAAGGAATGCTCGCCGCTATTGGAATCATTCTCATCATGAAACAAATTCCGCATGCTTTGGGGTACGACAAGGACTTCGAGGGCGATGAAAGTTTCATTCAGAATGATGGTCACAATACCTTCAGCGAATTGTATTATTCCTTTGTGTATCCATCACCCGGTGCGGTCATTATTTGTCTCTTTTCCATTGCGCTGATCGTGTTGTGGGAATCGAAAGGCATGAAGCAAAAAATGCTGACTAAAATTTTACCTGCACCACTGCTCGTGGTGATGAGTGGAATTGCGTTCAATCAATTTTTTTCGAGGTCTATTCCCCAATGGGAATTAAAAGGCGATCACGTGGTGAACCTTCCTCCCATACATGGATTAAGCGGATTTATGAATCAGTTGCAGCAACCTGATTTTTCCACCATTTTCAGCAATGCAGAAATTTGGATCACTGCATTTACCATAGCCATCATTGCATCCATCGAATCCCTGTTAAGCGTAGAAGCCGGCGATCGCTTGGATCCTTACCGCAGAAGCACTCCTCCCAATCGCGAATTAATTGCGCAGGGAATTGGAAACAGCATTTCCGGATTAAGCGGCGGATTACCCATCACTGCTGTGATTGTGCGCAGTTCCGCAAATATTGCTGCGGGAGGAAAAACAAAATTAAGCACCATCATTCACGGATTTTTATTGCTGATTTGTGTGATTTCCATTCCCGGAATTTTAAATCTGATTCCTAAATCATCGCTCGCAGCCATCTTGTTACTGGTAGGTTATAAACTCACGAAAATCGAATTGTTTCGCTCGCAGATGGCAAAAGGATGGTCGCAATTCCTTCCCTTTATCATCACCCTCTTTGCGATTTTGTTTACGGATTTATTAATTGGCATCTGCATCGGAATATGTGTGGGAATACTTTTTATTTTGCGCAATAATTTTCGTTCAGCAATTAGTTTAACCGCCAATGGAAATAATTATTTAATCCGATTAAACAAAGACGTTTCCTTCTTAAACAAACCACTCATCCGCCAATACATTCAACTTATTCCCGATGGAGCAGATGTAATTATCGACGGCACCCATGCGGGATTTATCGATGAAGATGTGCTGGAAGAATTGCGTGAGTTAATGCATTTGGCGCCTCAGAAAAACATTCAGATAAAAATTAAAAATATCAAATCACTATGACCCCATACGAGCGTTTACTTCTCGAAAACAAAGCCTGGGCCGAACATAAAACTGAACAGGACCCGGATTTCTTTCTCCGGCTCTCTTCCGATCAAACGCCCGAATTTTTGTGGATCGGCTGTTCCGATAGTCGCGTTCCGGCCAATGAAATCACCAATACCGAACCTGGCGAAATGTTTGTGCACCGCAATATTGCCAATCTGGTAGTGCATACCGATCTCAACTTGCTGAGCGTATTGCAATATGCCGTAGATGTATTAAAAGTGGAGCATATTATCGTTTGCGGACATTACGGCTGTGGTGGTGTAAAAGCAGCTATGACGCAACAAAATTTCGGTTTAATCAACAAATGGTTACGCAACATCAAAGATGTGTATCGCTTCAACCGCATCGAACTCGACTCCATCAGCGATGAATCGGTCCGGCTTAACCGACTCTGCGAACTGAATGTGATTGAACAGGTTAACAACCTTACCGAAACCTCCATTGTACAAAAAGCCTGGAAAAAACACCAGCGTCCCATGCTACATGGCTGGATCTATTCGTTGAACGACGGGATCATTAAGGAACTTACGGTAATAGAACCGAACGCAAAAATAGATCCGATTTACCAATACGAGGTAGAATGATTATTTTTGCGTACCATGTTGTTACGCCCTACCATTAAACTCAGCGATTCGCACTATCTGAAAAATCCGGAAGAAACGGAGCTTGGTCGCAATATTGTCGGCCATTCCATTCTGATGATTGAAGAAATGGGAATTGAACAGTTCACCTTTAAGAAACTGGCAGAAAAAATAGGATCGACCGAAGCATCGGTTTACCGCTATTTTGAAAATAAACATCAATTGTTGCTGTATTTGATTTCCTGGTACTGGACCTGGCTGAATCACCGCATCATTCACTACATCGAAGGGAAAAGCAACCGTCAGGAACGACTCGAAGTTGC
>JAIBBF010000042.1 GCA_019694795.1 Flavobacteriales bacterium
CCACTTCTGGAAATAGCCTGCCACATAAATGCTTTTCCTGTACCCAGGTATTTATCGGTGAGTTCATAAGCCGTCATTCCCGTTTCGCGGTAGATAAGTTTCATGAGGACTTTCCCTTCATTCACCGTCAAAATTTTTATTCCATCGGTAAATTTTTCTTTTAAGGCCTCATATTCTTCTTTCACCATTTTTTTCGATTGCTTTTTAGAATTGACCTGCAATAAATCCGTATCCATTTCCGTAGCAATTTGTTTGGCGAGCATGGCATAGGGATAAGCTCTACGGATGTAGCGCACGTAGCGATCATATTTGGCTTTGTAGGCAGAGTCGGAAGCCACCACGGTGATGTCCTCCAACATATAATTTCGAATGGTATCGCCTTTAACAATGGAAACACCTGCATAACCGGGTTTCACTTTTTGTAAACTATCCGACTTTTGGGCCAGCGATGAGAGTGAAAACCCGAGCGCGACGATCAGAAACAAGCTTCGTAAAACGTTCAGCATAGAAGGGTTTTTATGCTATAACGCTGAAGGGGGTCTGTATGTTACCGAAACACTTTCCTTTTTTTCCACGCTGTTTCGGACGTAGCATCTGCCTTAACCGATTGAGTAGAACGAACAGCCTTCGTTTGCAGGAAGTTGGCAACAATAGCCGCAGCTTCCATTTCGTCGGCTTTTTCCTGATGCAAGGTGCCGGGAACAAAATAATGCTTCACGAAATTGGTGTCGAATTTTCCACTTACAAAGGCTTCATGCTTTAATGCAAATGCACAAAACTTGAGCGTGGTTTCCACTCCCGTAATTTCATATTCGCGAATGGCACGCAGCATACGTTCGATGGCTTCGGTGCGGTCCTTACCATAGGTAATTAATTTCGCAATCATCGGATCGTAATAAATTGGAATATCCATTCCTTCTTCATAACCATCATCAACACGAACACCCGGACCTTGAGGTCGACGGTAGGTTTGAAGTTTTCCTACTTCGGGTAAGAAATTATTATCCGGATCTTCTGCGCAAACGCGCACTTCGAGGGCATGTCCTTTAATTTTTAAATCATCCTGAGAAAATGAAAGTTTCTCACCACGTGCAATTTTAATTTGCTCCTTCACCAAATCAACACCGGTAATTAATTCAGTTACCGGATGCTCCACCTGGAGACGGGTATTCATTTCGAGGAAATAAAAATTCAATTGATCATCCACCAGAAACTCAACCGTACCCGCACCTAAATACGTACAGGCTCTGCAAATATCCACTGCACATTCGCCCATTGCTTTTCTGATTTCGGGAGTAAGGACAGAAGACGGTGCTTCTTCCACCACTTTTTGGTGCCGGCGCTGAATGGAGCATTCGCGTTCGAACAGATAAACGATATGACCATGCGCATCCGCCAACACCTGAATTTCGATGTGACGCGGAGAGGTAACGAATTTTTCAATAAAAACGGATCCGTCGCCAAATGCACTTTGCGCTTCACTTACCGCACGTTTCATTTGCTCTTCGAAATCTTCTTCGCGTTCCACTAAACGCATTCCTTTTCCTCCTCCACCGGCTGATGCTTTTACTAAAACCGGGAATCCGATTTTTTTACACATTTCTTTCGCTGCGGCAACATCCGTTACTGCACCTTCGGTTCCGGGTACCATTGGAATATTGTATTTTTTAGCAGCTTCCTTCGCGGCAAGTTTGGATCCCATCATATCCATAGCCTCGGGGGTGGGACCAATAAACGTAATCCCTGCCTTTTTCACTTTACGTGCAAACTCCGCATTCTCCGATAAAAATCCATAACCCGGATGTATTCCATCCACTCCCAATTTAAGCGCTTCCTCAATGATTTTATCTCCCAGCAAATAACTCTGATTACTAGGCGGGGGTCCCAACAACACGGCTTCATCGGCAAAGCGGACAAAAGGCGCATTTCTATCGGCTTCGGAATAAACGGCAACCGTAGCAATTCCCATTTCACGGCAAGTGCGCATTACACGAATTGCAATCTCTCCTCTATTGGCAATCAGAATCTTTTTCATAGTAAAGAATAAGGCCGAAAATAAGGAAAAAGTCACCCGGTGATAAGAAAAACATGGGAATTATTCCAACAAAATGAATGCCAATGCAACAATGCCGAGAATAGCAATTGATTATCTTTAAGCCGAGAATCGCATTCGCATGAACTATTTATTTAAAAACATTCGTCAACTGGTCCAGGTTCGCGAAAATCACCCCGCATTTATTGCCGGTGAGGATATGAAAGTGCTGCCTGTAATTGAAAAAGCCTGGCTGGCTGTTGAAGATGGAAAAATTGCTGCATACGGCGAGATGAAAGACTGGCCCGGAATAAGCGATTGGAGAAATCTGGAAGTGATCGACGCCGATGGGAAATGCATCCTCCCCTGCTATGCCGATTCGCACACGCACATTGTGTATGCCGGTTCGCGCGAGCAGGAGTTTGTGGATCGCATTAACGGATTGAGCTATGAAGAAATTGCAGCGCGCGGTGGCGGAATTTTGAACTCAGCTGCTCGTTTAGAAAAAGCTTCGGAGCATGAATTGTTCGATGCAGCGATGGAGCGTTTAAATTTAATTATGCACAGTGGTACCGGAGCGGTTGAAATAAAAAGCGGATACGGTTTATCGCTGGATGCAGAATTAAAAATGTTGCGGGTTATCCGGCAACTCAAGGAAAAATCGCCGCTCACCATTAAAGCAACCTTTTTAGGTGCACACGCTTTCCCTGCATTGTATAAAGAAAACAAACAAGCGTATATCGATCTTATCATTCGTGAAATGATTCCCGCCGTAGCTGCGGAGGGACTCGCCGATTTTATTGATGTGTTTTGCGAAAGAAATTATTTTGATCCGCAACAAAGCACTGCTATTCTTGAGGCTGGTAAAAAATTGGGTTTAACACCGAAAGTTCATGCCAATCAGATGAGTCGGTCCGGCGGTGTACAAGTTGGCGTTGAAACGGGAGCGATAAGTGTGGACCATTTGGAATATGTAGAAGATGAAGAAATCGCCTACCTGCGTAAAAGTAAAACCATGCCTACCCTATTACCGGGAGCTCAATGGTTTTTAAGTCTCCCCCATCCACCGGCAAGAAAAATGATTGATAACGGTCTTCCCATTGCCATCGCCTCCGATTTTAATCCCGGTAGTTCACCGAGTGGAAATATGAATCTGATGCTCTCCATGGCTTGTGTAATGTACAATATGAATCCGGAAGAAGTAGTCAATGCATCCACGCTTAACACGGCTTATGCGATGCAGGCTGAGCATGAAATCGGTAGTATTACGCTGGGGAAAAAAGCAAATCTCATTCTCACCCGCGAAATTCCGGGATATAGTTATATCCCCTATTCCTTCGGAATGGATCTGATTGAAAAAGTAATGATCGAAGGTCGCTGGATCAGGCAGTAAACAGAATATGATAATGTAAATCGGTCGGATCGATCGACTGCGCCACTTCTGAAATGGCGGATAATCCATTTTTCCACAAGAATGGTAAATAGGATTCTACGCGTTCCTGTGGGACATTTTCCGGAAACAATTTATCCTTAAGCGTGCGAATTTGCTGAATGGACTGATCGTGTTTTTGTTTTTCCGCTTTGCGAATTCTTCCTTCTATGCTTTCGATGGACTTCTGTGTTTTTTGCAATTCGCTTAATACGACGGGACGCAAGGTTGCATCGGCTTGTGCAGCTTTTTCGGCGAGTGAATGAAATACTTTTTCTATCTCATTTTTTTCCAGCGAAAAATCCAACTCCACTTCCGATTGTTCATTTAAAAATGAAGCGATGATTTGATCGGCCGACAAAAACAACTGATCCGCTTTAATTTTTAGTTTTTCCATCCGGTTTCTGGTTCCGCCATCCAATAACATCACTGAATTCCTTGGAAACATAACCGGTACCTGAAGTTTAAAATGCGCAAACAATTCCGGCAATTGCACCCAATACGACAATTCTCCGGGTCCGCCAACATAAGCCAAGTTCGGAAGAATTAATTCCTGGTATAAAGGACGCATTAATACATTGGGCGAAAAATTTTCGGGATGCTGACGAAGCTCCGCGTCAATTTCCGATTCTGTCCAGCTTTTGCTTCCGTCGTACTCGGAAAAACTTCCATTTTCATTCACCACAATTCGTTTACGGGAACCGGATTGCAGGTAGAACAAATTAATGGGACGAGGACTAACCTGCGCTTCAAAACCTTTTTTACTCAGGCTTTCATTTACACGTTCAATAAGCGGTAAAGTGGGACGATGAATAATTTCTTCGCGCATGATTTCGGAAAACAATCCTTTTAATTCGGGATGATCACCATCCAGAATAACCAATCCCATTTTTCCGAATAAAGCATCGGTCCATTCGCGCGTTGCTTGTGCCAGGCTTTTGTTTCCTGAATAAGATTTGCGAATCAATTCCATCACTTCAGCCGCATGAGGCAAGGTCCCTTTTAAAGCATCCAACTCATTCAGTAAATCCTGCAAATCATCAATGGAAAAACGTCCAACAGCTCCTTCCTGCGGAGTGTTCCAAATCAGTTCTTTTCCAAATAAATTAAGCGAGGCAATTTCTTCTTTATCATGATCTTCGGTAGCCATCCAGAAAACGGGGACTACATAATTTTCCGATTGTACTTTATTGAGTTGCTCTGCAAGACGAATAGTAGTTAAAATTTTATACATGGAAAATGAGGGTCCGCCCAACAAACAAATCTGGTGACCTGTTGTTACCGTAAACACATTTTCTTCTTTCAGGCGAAGAATATTAGTTTTTACTTCGGGTCGAATTTGTTCTCCATATTGCTGCAATAACACGCGCGAAAGCAGCTCGCGGTGTTCGAACTTTTTTCGACCTGCAATTTTAGATCGGATTTGTTGTTCAAGTTGATTTCCCTCGTTCAGCGATAATCCACTGTAATTTTTCCACAAAGCAGAGAGATGTCCCTGATGCTCCGATAGTAATACTTTTTCCATTAAGACAAAGATAGTAATTTGTCACCCCACAGCGGGTGCCTTTGAAATATTGAAACAATTCCATCAAGCAATTGTTCTTTCCTGTATTTTTGTGCTCTCAATCGAAGGCATGGATTTTCTTCACTCAATACTTGGTCCCGACCTGGAAGCTGCCGGGCTGATCATTTTAAACCTGATTTTAATTGAAAGTTTATTGTCGGTCGATAATGCCGCCGTTCTGGCCACTATGGTGATGGACTTACCCGAAGAGCAACGTGGTCGTGCTTTAAAATGGGGAATTATCGGCGCTTATTTGTTTCGTGGACTTTCCTTATTATTCGCCTCCTGGTTAATGCATATCTGGTGGTTAAAACCATTGGGCGGATTGTATTTATTATACCTCTGCATCGATTATTTTGTAACCCGAAACACACCGGATACTTCCGACGATTTACTCAATAAAAAACAAAGCGTATTTTATAAATACACCTTTGGATTAATGGGTCAGTTTTGGGCTACGGTGGCCATGGTAGAGATCATGGATTTGGCTTTTTCCATCGACAATGTTTTTGCAGCGGTTGCCTATGTAGAAAACGTTCCCCAACCTCAGGGATTTTATTTGGTTTGTATCGGCGTTTTCATTGGTATTCTGGCCATGCGATTCGTTGCACAGGCTTTTGTTCGGTTAATGGAAAAATATCCCTTTTTAGAAGTTGCTGCGTTCATTGTCATCGGAATTTTAGGTGTTAAACTGACCATTTCCATGATTACGCATTTTAAACCCGATGCGGCCATTACAGCATTTCTTGATAGTGAGGAAGCCGATTTGTATTTATCCATCTTAACCGTAGGTGTGTTTATTGTCCCGATTTTATCGTCGGTTTTACTGGGTTACCCCAAACGAAAATCCTGAATACTAAAGCAGATTTACCTCCGTTTTAGCTTCGATGATTTTCCGCCGTACACTTCTATTTACTTTCCTTTATTGTATCACGCTTAATCCTGTTTCGGCACAGCAACAACGATGGTTGATTGGTCCTTACCTGGGAACCGCCTATTCCTTTTTAAGTTCCGAAGGCA
Organism: Flavobacteriales bacterium; assembly: GCA_019694795.1. Classification (NCBI taxonomy): domain Bacteria; kingdom Pseudomonadati; phylum Bacteroidota; class Flavobacteriia; order Flavobacteriales; species Flavobacteriales bacterium. The sequence goes on from JAIBBF010000042.1 coordinate 6,046, forward strand.
GCAGTACTGATTTTTCATTGACCACAATGCCCAATCCCTATGCGGGGATAGAGGTCCACTTTAGAATCCTCAACCACCTGGAAATTGAATCCGGCTGGGGCTTTATTCATTCATCGTATATCATGAAATATAAAGATGAAAAACTGGAGACATCGCGTATCCGGATGCGAATGTTCCCTTTGCGTTTGCGCAGCTCTGTTTCCATATCCAAACAGATTAAAGCCATCGCCGCTTTGGGATTGATTTATGATCCCATATCCATCTATGGTAGTTCAACCTATGAGCTCAGTAACGGATCTTATTTATTTCATCTCACACAAAGTTCATCGAATGGATTATTGATTTCGCCTTCGTTAGGAATTTCATTGAAAGGCAAATCTTCGCTTCAACACGAAATCGAGTTTCAGGCTTTTTGGGGAAAGGGACAATTCCTCCATGCCAATGCAGCTTATATCCACCATCCGGAAGAATACCGACAATTCAACCACAGCGGAAAAACCATTGCGTTACGTTACCGTTTGTTGTTTGCACTTAGTGGTAAAAAGAATAAAAATCAGGAATAAATTCCTCTGTATTTTTCCCGCGCGTAATTCATGAAATAACGGAAATCCGGTTTTTCACCTGTGGCGCGCTCTATTAATTCTGTTGCAGCATAGGTTTTGCCGTGGACATGTATATTTTCGCGTAACCATTTCAACAATGGTTTCATATTTCCTTTTGCAATTTCTGCAGGAATGGCGGCATCCGATTTTACTGCGGCTGCATATAATTGAGCAGAATAAAAACTTCCCAATGAATAGGTAGGAAAATATCCAATGCTTCCATGCGCCCAGTGGATGTCTTGTAATACACCTTCTTTATCGGAAGGGACATCAATATTCAGGTACTCTTTATATTTTTTATTCCATGCGGCAGGAAGATCTTTTACTTCAAGCGAACCCTCCATCAATGCTTTTTCAATTTCGAAACGAATCAAAATATGAAAATGGTAGGTAAGCTCATCGGCATTCGTACGAATGAGGGATGGACGAACCAGGTTCATGGCGGCATAAAATTCTTCGGGACTTACATCCTTCATTTCATTGGCAAAATATGCACCTAACAGATTCCAGTTCGCTTTCCAGTAATCGAGACTTCGTCCCACAATATTCTCCCACAAACGCGATTGTGATTCGTGCACTGCAAGTGAACAGGCTTCTCCGGATGGGAGTCCGTATTCCGATAATGGAATTCCCTGCTCATACAAGGCGTGCCCACCTTCGTGAATGGTACTCCAGATCATTTCATGCAGATTATTTTCATTGGTTCTGGTGGTCACCCTCACATCTTCTGCATTAAAATGAATGGTAAATGGATGAGAAGAAACATCCTGACGGCCCGCTTCAAAATCGTATCCCATTTGCTTTAGTAATTCAATGCCCAGATCCCATTGTTTGCTGGTGGAATAGTTACGGTACATAAAATCTTCGCGAGGTTCTTTCTTTTTAAGAAGCTCATCGATAAATGGTTTTAATTCTTTTTTTACGTCGGCGAATAAACGATCGATATCCGACGTTTTTGTCCCCGGCTCATACTGATCAATCAGTGCATCATAAGGATGTTCGCTATACCCCAGCAATTCTGCTTCGCGGCGTTTTAATGCTACGATTTTTTCCAGCTTGGGTTGGTAAATCGAAAAATCATTCTGCGATTTTGCTTCATCCCATGCAGCGAATGCTTCCGAAACGGCCATGGTTAATTCCTGCACAAAAGCCGTGGTATATTTATTTCTGTCGCGATAATCTTTTAGCGACTGCTTTACATTTCGTTGTTGTTTTTCGTTGAGACTTCCATCTTTTTCCAGCGTCTCCAATAATTTTCCGAATTGCGGATCCACACTCAGCTCATGCGAAATGCCGGCGAGGGTGGCTAATTGCTGACCACGAATGGCGGCTCCTTTGGCAGGCATGTACGTTTCCTGGTCCCACTGCAACACAGCAGAAGCATACATTACATCGGCTAATTTTCTGAGATGATCAATATAGGATTGGTAGTTCGAATTCATGGGATTGACTTATGGGTTAAAAATAGCCAATTAATTTCATCGGAAAATGGAAAATGATTTTACTATTTTTCGGGCATGAAAAACAAAATCATTTTTGCTGCCTCCCTGCTCATGGCCACCGCTGTGATTTTAGGGGCATTAGGCGCTCATGCCTTAAAAAGCCGACTCCAACCGGATGCCCTGCTTTCATTCGAAACAGGTGTGCGCTATCATTTAATTCATGGAATTGCATTGTTAGTCCTTGCTCTCTTAACCGATCACCTGGGTGATAAAAAAGTTAAAACGCTGGCTATATTGTTTACTTCGGGCATTCTTTGTTTTTCGGGTTCCATCTATCTATTGGCTACGCGTCCGCTTTACGGAATGGAGGGACAATTAAAATTTCTTGGTCCCATTACTCCTCTTGGCGGCGTGCTCTTTATTATAGCCTGGATTCTATTGGCGGTTTATGCTTTAAAACGAAAATAAAAAAGGAGGACGATTGTCCTCCTTTCCTTTTTTTTACTCGCGCTTAACGCTTATTTTTTTCAAGATATTCATTCAAATCATCAATGGTGGTTTCGAATTGAAAGGTATCGTTTACTTTATAGTAATTTTTTGAGTCAACAACTTTTGCCCACGCATATTTTGCAAAATCCAAACGCGAATCTTCAAACCCGAATTCCTTACAAATAGCAGCAACTTGTGCAGAAGATAGGCAATTGCTGTTTGCAATTTGTTTTGCCATGGTCAATTTCGAATCTTCGAAGTTTTTGGATTTAATAGAAGCCAATGCCGATTGAAATTCTTTTTCGCTGATGGCATACGTACAAGCTCCGTTATTTACAGGCGTGGTGTTGTTGTTAACAGTGGTATTGTTTACGGTTGTATTATTACCTGTAGTGTTACTGCTTACATTGGTATTTCCACTGGTAGTAGTAGTTGTTGTTGTTGTTGTAACTGTGCTGGAAGATGAGCTGCTGGATGTGGAAGATGTAGTTCCGGGATTAACATTCATTCCCGTGTTCATATTTACATTTTCACCCATTCCGTTTCCGGATACATTCACATTCATGTTTACTCCCATTCCACCTACATTCATGTTTACATTTACATTTTCGCCATTTGCGTTATTGGTGGTGTTTACACCGGTGCTGGTGCTAACATTGTTTCCTCCAACGTTCATTCCTGTATTGATGTTAGCTCCCTGATCGTTGCCAGATACATTGGTAGAAGTGCTTACGGTTTGTCCGCCTGCATTCATTCCTGTTGTTACATTTCCGCCGTTGGCATTTCCGTTTACGTTGGTAGAAGTGCTTACGGTTTGTCCACCCGCATTCATTCCCGTATTCACATTTCCGCCATTGGCATTTCCATTTACATTGGTGGTGGTAGTTACCGTTTCGGTGGTTTGTGTAACAGTGGTGGTTTGTGTTGGTTGTGTATTGGTTGTTACCGTTTGTGTTACCGGTTGTTCTGTTGTTTGATAAACATATACCGGTGCAGTAGATGTGGATTGCTCAATGGGAACCATTCCAAATGCTTTCATGGCGATTCCTTTTTTAGAGCGTTTTAAACGGAATGTATATTCATTACCTCCTTCAAAAGGATAACTTTTACCAACAGGAGCGAGTTTGCTGTCGGCAAAAATTACTTTTACGGAATAGTTGTTCGCATCGAGACCGGTGACTTTCACATTCGTTTCCGGTTTTGTGTTTTGGCGAATACCATTTACAACTACATAAAATTGATCTCCTTCGTCGGAAAATACAACAATGTTTACTTTACCCTGTGCCATTGCACCGAGTGATAAGAAGAATAAACAAGCAAGCGTAAAAATTCGTTTCATAAGTCAATATTTGGTTTGTAAAAATAAGCTTTATGCCCCTTTTCAAGGACTGTGCCAAAATACTTTTTAACTGATTTTCAATATTTTTCGAAAATTTTATTTGACTTAATCCTGCTTTCATCCGTTTTTCATGTCCGATTAAAACTTATTTTCGCAGCACAATTTCTTGCCTATGAAAACGATTCTGGTAATTGGTGCCGGAAGATCTTCTTCTTCTATGATCAAGTATTTGCTCGACCACAGTTCCGCCTCGCAATGGAAAATTCGTGTGGGCGATATGGATGTGGAATTGGCTAAGAAAAAAGTGAATGGTCACCCCAACGGTGAAGCCTTTGCTTTTAATGCATTAAATCCGGATGAGCGCAAAAACGAAATTGCAAAAGCAGATTTTGTCATTTCCATGTTACCCGCCATTTACCACATTGAAGTAGCCAAAGATTGTATCGACTTAAAGAAAAATGTGGTTACTCCATCCTATGTTACCCCTGCCATGCGCGAACTGGATGCGGCCGCAAAAAAGGCAGGAATTATTATTCTGAATGAAATAGGTGTTGATCCGGGTATCGATCATTTATCGGGAATGAAAATCATTGATGAAATTCATCACCGCGGTGGTAAAGTGCTGGCCTTTGAATCGTATTGCGGCGGACTCATTGCACCCGAAAGCGATAATAATCCCTGGGGATATAAATTCACCTGGAATCCACGCAATGTGGTTTTAGCCGGACAAGGAGGCGCTGCTCGTTTTATTCGTAACGGCGCTTTAAAATATATTCCCTACCACCAATTATTTAACCGCACCGAATCCATTTCCATAGAGGGAAAAGGCGATTTTGAAGGATATGCCAACCGCGACTCGCTGAGCTATCGTGCAGTGTACGGATTGGAAAATATTCCTACCATGTTGCGCGGAACTTTGCGTAAAAAAGGATTTTGTGCGGCATGGAATGTTTTCGTTCAATTGGGTTGCACCGACGATTCATACATTATGGAAGGATCATCGCAAATGACCTGGCGTTCGTTTCTTAATGCCTTTCTCGATTTTCATCCATCACGCAGTGTAGAAGAAAAACTTTGTGCCTATTTAACTATTCAGACTACAGACGAAAGTTTTGGCATGCTTAAATGGTTAGGTCTATTCGAGGATACACCAATCGGAATTTCGAAAGATGCCAGTCCCGCTCAAATTCTCCAAAAACTGCTCGAAGAAAAATGGGTACTTGAACCTCAGGATAAGGACATGATTGTTATGTTCCATCGTTTCCATTTCGAAATCGGCGGTAAGAAGAAAGAACTGCAATCGTCCATGATGTATATTGGTCAGGACGATACCTACACCGCCATGAGCGATACCGTTGGATTACCGGTTGCCATTTGTACCAAAATGATTTTAGAAGGTAAGATTCAAGACAAAGGCGTAATGCTTCCCATCAGCAAATCCATTTACGAACCCGTACTCCGGGAACTGGAACAATTCGGTATCCGTTTTGATGAAAAAGAAATGGATCTTTGATCTGATTTCACACCGTGCATTTTCTGTTACTAACTTTTATATCATGAAGAATATCAGTTATTTATTTTTAATTTTTGCGCTTTTTTTCAGTGGATGCCTGGTCACATTTAACGATGCTACCGATATCTATTATAACAGTCTGAATGACGGTTCCTCCTATACCCGATTCGCCCAAATTCCGGTTTATGCTGCCGGGGATAAAGTGAGTGCGGCTTATGTCCACCTCGGTGATATTAAAATTGAACAGGGTAAAAAAAACAGTTACGAGGACCTGATTAAACTTGCCCGCAAGGAGGCTTATGATCACGGTGCCGATTGCATCATCGATTTAAATACGACCACCATTACCCGCAAAGCAACCCGCGGTCTGCGAGATAAGGAGCCTGAATTTTACGAAGCAACCGTCTTAACCTGCAAGGCGGTGCGCTATAAAAAAGATGCCGCAGATACCTATCCCATGAATCCGGATAAAGACACTACCTATCTCTACGAAGCCGAGTACCTGAAAGCGAAAAAATCGAAACGGGCCAAGGCGCAGGTGATTGGTACATTATCCATTTACGGTGCCATTGGAATTGCCGTAATTGTGGCTGCCATTTTCGGAAAATAAAAAAGCGCCTTTATTGCTAAAGACGCTTTATAAAAGGATACCGGAATTAGCAATTCTCAATAATCATAGCAGAAGCACCGCCTCCACCATTACAGATACCTGCTGCTCCGTATTTACCGTTGTTTTGTTTTAATACATTGATCAATGTAACAATGATGCGGCAACCGGAAGAACCCAGCGGGTGACCCAAAGCCACGGCTCCACCATTTACATCTACCTTAGAAGGATCGAGTCCGAGTTCTTTCATATTAGCCAAACCAACCACCGAAAATGCCTGGTTTAATTCCCAGAAGGAAATATCAGAAACCTTGAGGTTTGCTTTTTTCAGTGCTTTAGGAAGAGCAACAGAAGGTGCAGTAGTGAACCATTCCGGAGCTTGTTCTGCATCGGCAAAGGATACGATTTTCGCCAAGGGTTTTAATCCGAGCGCTTCCATTTTTTCTTTGCTCATCAGTACCACTGCAGAAGCTCCATCATTAAGGGTTGATGCATTGGCAGCTGTTACCGTTCCTTCTTTTTGGAATACCGGAGAAAGAGAAGGGATTTTATCCAATTTCACATTGGTGTATTCTTCATCTTTAGCCACTACAATCGGGTCTCCTTTACGTTGTGGAACAGAAACAGGAACGATTTCATCATTAAACTTTCCTGCATCCCATGCAGCAGCAGAACGCTTATACGATTCAATAGCAAAATTATCCTGCTCTTCGCGACTGATGTGTTTTTCTTTCGCGCAAATCTCTGCGCAATTTCCCATGTGTACGCGATTGTAAACATCCGTTAAACCATCAAACACTAATCCATCCGTCAATTTCGCATCACCCAGGCGGAATCCGTTTCTGGAGCCCAAGAGGTAATGGGGAACCTGACTCATATTTTCCATTCCTCCTGCTACAACAACATCATTATCGCCAAGCATAATACTTTGTGCTCCCAATGCAATTGCTTTCATTCCCGATGCACAAACTTTATTTACAGTGGTACAAATTACGCTATCCGGTAAACCTGCAAACTTTGCAGCCTGACGAGCGGGGGCTTGTCCTAAACCTCCCTGCAATACGCAACCCATATACACTTCATTCACTTCCTTGCCATCGAGTTTGATTTTATCAAGAGCTCCTTTAATGGCAGTAGCTCCCAATTGCGGAGCAGCAACACTGGACAGCGCACCGTTAAAACTTCCCATTGGAGTACGAACGGCTGCTACGATATAAACTTCTTTCATGATCTGTTTTGTGATTTGATGGGGTGAAATTAATCATAATATCCCACCGAAAAGTGAAAAAAAGAGAAAGAATGCGGGGAGCTTAAAACCTATTGTTTCTCAGCGTTTCTGGCGCGGATCAAGCGCATCGCGTAATCCTTCGCCAATGAGGTTGTACATGGTAATGGTAACAAAAATGGCTAATCCCGGAAAAACAATCATCCACCAGGATTCAGGTTCGGTGCGACCAATGTTCAACATCGAACCCCAGGTAACCACATCGTCGGGGACCCCAATATTTAAAAAACTTAATCCGCTTTCCACCAAAATGGAAGATGCAATTCCAAAGGCGATGTAAACAAATACAGGCGCTAAAGCATTTGGAAGAGCATGCTTAAAAATGATTCTAAAATCTGAAAATCCAAATGAACGGGCAGCCTGAATAAATTCTAACTCGCGAACACGCAATAATTCTGCACGCACAAAACGGGCAATTTCTGTCCAGCTACTTAATCCAATAATCACCATCAACAACCACATACTACGCTCTTCCACTATTGCAGAAACCGACAAAATCAACAAGAGCTTAGGCATGGAATTAAAAATTTCAATAAAGCGTGATATCCATGTATCCACCGGCAGATTAACTTTTTTTGCAAGGACTCCAACAGCCAGTTTCCCTGATAAAAAAATCACCACCAAAAAAACGGCGACAAACAACAACAGGCTGATAAAAAATTGAAACAAGCCATAGGCAGCACTTTGTTCCATTGCATCGCTTACGGAATAAGATCGAATTTGAATTCCGTAAAACCAGGCCAGCATCAACGCCGGAAAAATCATCCAGTATTGCAAGCGTTTTAATTGTAAACCATGGTCGCCATAATACCCTGCCATTGCACCCAAAAATAATCCGATAAGCACGGCAATCCCCATGGAAACCACGCCCACCAACAAGGCAATTTTTGTTCCGTGAATTAAACCTGCAAGTACATCTCTACCTAAAATATCGGTACCCAAACGATGCCTGAATTTTCCTTCCGAAGCTTGAATTTCGCCATTGGCATTTCGCTTAAAATGCACATCACCGGGTGATGAAAAATCGCGATTGAGAATGTCTTGTCCGGAAGCAGAAAAAGGCACCGGGGCCCATACTACCGATTCCAGATTTAGTGATTTCCAATCGGTATTTTCATAGGAAAGTATTTCCCAGTTTCCGGTTTCGGGATGTTGGGTTGAATCAAGGCCGCTGCATCCGAAAACGGATTTACCAATCCAATGTGTAGCAAATGCCGGATAAAACGTTTTCCCTCTGTATTTGGCATACAATGGTTGATCGTTGGCAATAAAAGAAGCAAAAACGCCAACAAAAATCATCAGCATTAAAATCCAGAAACTGATAAATGCCGGAATGTTTTTCTTAAACTGTTTCCAGGCATATTTCCGAAAGGAAAAACGTTGTGTGTTGTCGTTATGTTTTTCGGTTTCCTTCATTATTTACGATAAGAAATTCGTGGATCTGCAATAGCATAAAGGATATCCGCCACCAGATAACCTACCATAGTTAGGAATCCGGAAAGTGTAAAAATGGCAACGATGGTTGGATAATCGTAATTGTGAATCGCTTCATACGATCCGAGTCCCATTCCCGGATAGGTAAAAATGGTTTCAATTATAACTGATCCACCAATGGCCATGGGGAAAATATTTACGAAAATGGTAATCACCGGCAACAAGGAATTCCGGAGTGCATGTCGCCATAAAACCTTATTCTCATCCAATCCTTTTGCCCGCGCCGTGCGGATATAATCCTGATTTAAATTCTCGAGCATACTGCTTCGCATTATCCGCGAAATAAAAGCAAAGGAAGAATAGGTATAAGTAATTAACGGTAATACCATATACGGCCACTCCGCTCTCCACCGCACCCAAAAAGGCCATTCAGGATCGTAATGGGAAGGATCCATATATCCCGCTTCGGGGAACCAGACTAAAACATCGGGATTCGAAAACAACATCAACAATACCATTCCCACAAAAAAAGATGGTAATGAATAGAGCATAAACAATAGTAATGAAGTAGCACGTTCACCCCATCCACCTTTTCCTCTGGCAGCGTAAACACCAATGGGAATACTAATTAAATAAGCCAGTAAAACGGAAATAAAAATGAGTTTGAAGGAAATAAAAAATTTCGACCATATCTTTTTTGCCACAGGTTCATGGTCCACATACGACGAACCGAAATCGCCTTCCAGAAATAATTTACTCAGCCAATGGTGGTATTGGTTGGACCAGCCATGCCAATGGATGACCGGTACATATAATTTCCATGAACCGGATGCATTTTTCATTTCATGAAACAATAATTTTAAGCGGACCATTTTTTCTTTCCCCGATTCGAAATACACTGCTTCATCATAGATTCTTTCCAGCGAATCGAGTCGCGCAACGATGGTGTTTTCATGATACGTTTCCAGCAACACGCTTAATCCGTTTTGAATTTGAATGTGCGCCTCATTGATGGTGTTGGCATCGTATTGCTGAAATGAAATGCTGTCCTTTTGAACCGTATATTTCGCCACCAGCGAATCGGGATTAAATTGTTTTTGCCATGACAATAAATCGTTTAATCCCAGGTACCAGTCCGACACCTTTTGCCAGTTTCCATATTGATGCGTTAAACGATCCAATACATCCCGGTGCGATTTTGATCCGATTTTATACAAGGTATCGCAATCGGCCAGGGAGGAAAGTGAAAAATAGAAAACCGGACGATCGATACCCAATTGCGCACGCACTGAATCTTTTTGCGCAGCCGAAATTTGGAGTCCACTCGAAGAACCCGAAGGTCCGTTTGTACCCAACATGATTTCAACAGGATCACCCGGTGCTTTAATGGAAATAATAAATGCCAGGAGACTGATCACAAACAAAGTGGGAATGAACATCAGGATGCGATATGTAAGGTACCTCATCATTTCAGTTCCGCATTTTTTTGTGCATTTCCATTGTGATTTACCAGTCGGAATGCATTGACGTACATCTGTGGTTTTTCGCTGTAAATTCCAGCCTCAAAACGGCGATGAATGGCCACCCTTGCTTTCGGTGAAAATAAAAATACATAGGGTTGTTCATCCGCAATAAGGGCCTGCAATTTTTTAATCTTCACCAAATAAAGCGAATCATTCATTTCGCGGTTGCAAGCTTCGATCAGTGAATCGGAATAGGCATTTCCAAAGCCACAGAAATTTGCTCCAAAATTAGCCCATTGCGAAGTATGCCACAATTGAACAGGATCTTCATATAAAGCAGAACCCTGCCAGGATCCCATCATCGCATCAAAATCGTGCGTAAATGCTTTTTCGTAAAAGAGCGAAAATTCCAGGGGATTTGGAACCACTTCCACTCCTGTTCCCGCCATCGCATCTTTAATCATCAGCACAATCTCGCGCGAGGGCGTGGCGTCGGACATGTAATTCAATTTAAAACTCAACTGCAGTTTCTCCCCATTCACCACTTTATCCCGGATGTTGTTTCCATCTGTATCCTTCCAACCGGCGGCATCTAAAATGGCAGCGGCTTTTTCGGGATTGTAATCCACCAATGGAATTTCGGTGTTGTACTCTTTTTTTAAGGACGAAACAAAAGAAACCTGCCTACCCGCTTTGCCTTTGTACATCACGGTGATTAAATCATCAACGGGAACCAAATGTGCAATTGCTTTTCGGACTTGTTTATCCGTAAAAATGGATTTGTGATTGAGTCCGTCCGGCTTCGTGTTAAGTCCGATATAATTATAGGCATATTGGTCCACAAACTCCGAATAATAGGCCTCATTAAAATAATCGTGTTGTTGCAATTTAATCAGCTTGCTTAAGCCCACCCTGTTAATCGCATCAATGTTCTCGTTGCGCAAAGCGAAATAAGTAGCTGTTTCATCTTTGATGATGCGGAAAATAATTTTGTCGGGTTCATTTTGCAATAAAATCGAAGTGTCTTTATCTCCCCACCAGTTTTTTTTCTTTTCCAATACAATGTAGGCATCATCTACCCATTCGGTTAAACGATAGGGACCTAATCCATTGATGTATTTTGGGTCCTTCGCTTTTTCGGGTGCATTAAATTCCTCGAACCATTTTGTTAATTCGGCAGAAGGTTGATAAGCCGTATTAAAGCAGTCTGCAAAACTGTAATTATCCAAAACACCCTTCGGGTCGCGGAAACTTTTCTGCATTAAATAGGCTTCGGTTAGGACCTCTCTGCTTCCCCGGTTGGGGCTATGGGTGATCATTACAAAGGACAAAGAATCGCCGGGAACTGCTTCAATTGATTTTATCACCCCGGTGAAATTGCCTTTGATTTGCGGGTTATTGGTAAAGGGCGACAAGATGACTTTTATCGTAAAAATGACATCTTCTACCTGAAGCGCTGAGCCATCGTCCCACCGGATATTCGGCTTTAAGCGATAAGTAAAGCGTGTACCGCTTTCATCCTCCGCCGGTGGCCCCTCGCAAAGAACCGGCGCCATGTTCAGGCTTCGGATATCGGTGCGAATGATGGGTTTATGAATATATTCGAAAATAAAGGCTCTGAAGCCGGATATATCGTTGGTAATATGCAGTCCGTTAGGATTAGCGGCGATGTGAATGATGGCGGTATTTTCCTGAAGGTCCCGTTTTTTAACGCAGGCTCCCAGGAGGATGATCAATACCAAAAGTGCCGTATTCCGCATGTAACAAATATAGTATTCGTATCCTTTTGTGCCTTAGCCTGGTAATAAGTCGCAGGTTTTTTCTTTTTTCAAAAACTTTTTTTTGCATGAATCTGAATCTTTTTATCTTTGCACTCCCCTTGACGCTGCCTATGCTTTATTTAGCAGCCAAAGGCTTGAAAACGACAGTTCTTTTTAGATTACCCACATTGACCAAGATATTGGTCAGGTGAGGTGGGTGAGTGGCTTAAACCAACAGTTTGCTAAACTGTCGTACGGGTAACCGTACCGGGGGTTCGAATCCCCCCCTCACCGCGAATAAAATTTTTAGGGGCGTAGCGTAGTCCGGTTATCGCGCCTGGTTTGGGACCAGGAGGTCGGAGGTTCGAATCCTCTCGCCCCTACCAATGAAGCAGAAAAAGTCCAAGGTAAACACCTTGGACTTTTTCGCTTCATTGCCCTGTAGCGATGCGAAGAATGAGCATCTGCTTCAGGGTAAAATTTCCAATCCTTTTCTAAATAAACCTTGGACTTTTTCGCTTCATTGCCCTGTAGCGATGCGAAGAATGAGCATCTGCTTCATTGCCCTGTAGCGATGCGAAGAATGAGCATCTGCTTCATTGCCCTGTAGCGATGCGAAGAATGAGCATCTGCTTCATTGCCCTGTAGCGATGCGAAGAATGAGCATCTGCTTCAGGGCTATCCTCTCCAAATTCCTTTTTACTTTTTCGCTTCAAAATAAAGAAGCAAACCAATCACCAACTAAGCAGTTCATGATAGCCCGGTAATTTTAACCTTGGTTTGTTTTTATCTGGAGCGTGAAATTAAAAATCGGGACTCCCATTTAAATCTTCCATTTTCAATTCAGAATATTTCTTCGCAAAATTCACGCATTAAAACATAACCAAAAATGGTTAGGTTTTAACGGAAATAAAATGTGAATTCAATTTTTTCAAACATTTATAACGGAAATAATCCATAAACAATTCTTTTTGTATGGCTATCACTTATATTTAATCTCACAATTAAAAATTAAAACCAAATTAAATTGATGAAGCCTTTTTACATTCTAAGCCTGGTATTTTCCATTCTAAGCACCAGCATTTCTGCTCAAAAAAACAGTATCTATTTTGGAGCAGCCGATAAAAATGCCTCCGGAATACAATTCAGTGACGAAAACTTCTATTATGAATTAAGTGAGGATAAAAATAGTCACTTAATAAGCATCCGGAAATTAAACAAGAAGTTTGAAGTAGAAGAAGAGAAAACCATCACACCGAAATACATAAACCCAAAAATTAGCCTTTGGAATAAAAATGTTTATGGACGCATTAATATAGATGTTGATATGATTCATCAGGCTGAATTGATTGACAACACGATTTGTATTATTTATTCCGCTGGAAATAAAAAACAAAAATCCATCAACTATTCCCTGATGCGGGTAAGCACTAAAAATTTAAATGTAGTGGGAGAAGAAAAACTACTTTTAAATTACAAATTCAAATCTGCTAATAAAGTACCCTCCACTCCAGGCATTTTTAAATTTTCACCAGATAAAAAACACCTATGATTCTTTTACATTTCTGACGGTGCTACATTAAATAAACAAACCGTCAATTTTGTCATGTTCGATATGAATTTCGAAAAAGTCTGGGAAAAAAGCTACCTCATTAATGTAGGAATTTGGGACTGCGATATCGATGGATTAATTGTGGATAATAATGAAAATTTCATTTTATTATTCAGAGAAAAAAGCGTTAAAAATGTAAATGCTTATACATTGGTGAAAAAGCATAAACAAATTTACCATGTTTATTCGTGTGTAAATAAAGGCGAACAAATTATTGACTATACATTTCCTTTTACTTTTTCAAACGAAAACAAAACTTTTTGCAAACTTTCCGAAAAAAATCCTAATCTGCTTTTAATTGGAATGTGTTCTGAAGCAGTAAAAGATGTTGAAAATTCCCTGCATAACATGGTTGTTATTAGAAATACATTGTATAGCTATGATTATGTAAAGAATGAATCCAAAAAAATAATGGAAGAAAATGCAGGAATTCATAAAGATTCCATGCAATACATCTTTGACGACTTCTTTGAAACAGAAGATAATCACCTCATGTTGGTGTATGAGAACAAACAGATTAACAAAAAGTATTTGTCTGAAAAATCAATTGAATACGTTTTTACAGATTTTAAATATTACGACCTTAAAATTGAAAAATACAGTTACGCAGGCGAAAAGATATGGACCAATAACATCTACAAAAAATTTGAAACCAGGTCCTACGGCTTTTTTGGTTCCTATAACCTCTATTATTACAAGAATAAATTAGATATCATTTTTAACAACCATTTATCGAACAGTTCCATTGCAGATTCACCGGATGATGTAACACCTATTAAATTAAATTACCTGGTTTTTCGCGATAAAGATGATAAAATTTTAAGGCCGAGTTTCAACGCGAATAATTATGGCTACGATGTAGAAAACCTTCACCCTTTATATGCGATTGAATCCAATGGAGATATTTCTAAAGATGAACTTTCGTATAACAGCAAACAATTCATTTTAAAAGGTTCCAATTTTAATGCCAACGGAGAAATGATTTTAATCCATTTCGACCTCGAAAATCTCGGCTACTGCAGAGTTAAAATTGTTGACTAAAATAAAGTGTATCTATACCTCTTTACTAAAAGGAAATCGGTTTCGGTTTCCTTTTTTGTTTTTCAAAATTTTCCATTGAACCGGGAATTTTCAGAATTAAATTTTTTCAGGGACCGTCGTGCAGGGAATGAAAATGCCAAACCGATTCCATCGGTTCTACGTCCTTTTTTGTTTTCTCAAACCCTCCCCGTCGAATTATTTCATGTTCCATCGGGACCGTCGTGCAGGGAATGAAAATGCCAAACCGATTCCATCGGTTCTGCGTCCTTTTTTGTTTTCCAAAACCCTCCCGTCGGATTATTTCATGTTCCATCGGGACCGTCGTGCAGGGAATGAAAATGCCAAACCGATTCCATCGGTTCTGCGTCCTTTTTTGTTTTCTCAAACCCTCCCGTCGGATTACTTCATGTTCCATCGGGATCGTCGTGCAGGGAATGAAAATGCCAAACCGATTCCATCGGTTCTGCGTCCTTTTTTGTTTTCTCAAACCCTCAAGCGTAGCTTGGGGTTTGGGAAAACAAAAAATGCCGGGCCTAAGGGCCTGGCATTTTCATCAGAGTGATCCCGTCTGGATTCGAACCAGAGACCTACTGCTTAGAAGGCAGTTGCTCTATCCAACTGAGCTACGGGACCAAGTATTTATTTTACTATTAGTATGCGTAAAGAACGTAAATCTGATCATCCAATCCCGAAGTTTCGGGATCCTGACAATCGCCTGGCGATTCGTCAGGACTGAGCTACGGGACCAAATTGATTAGGGCTGCAAAAGTAGTTATTTTGATGAATTAAAAAACCCTCTGGTATTCAAGACCTTTAAAAAATCGGTTTAGGTACCCACTAATGGTTAATAAATTCATTCGTGTAGCTACATGAATATTGCTCTTTTTTCGTGATATTTCGGAATCCGCTTGCCAAAACGGAAAGTAACGAACCAATTAAAACTCACTCTTCAATGAAAAAAGGACTACTCTTTTCATTCTTGTT
Organism: Flavobacteriales bacterium; assembly: GCA_019694795.1. Classification (NCBI taxonomy): domain Bacteria; kingdom Pseudomonadati; phylum Bacteroidota; class Flavobacteriia; order Flavobacteriales; species Flavobacteriales bacterium. Next base: position 21,617 of record JAIBBF010000042.1, read on the forward strand.
TTCAATTGTCTTTTCAGGTAGTCTGCTTGCACAGCAGTATGTGGAAATGATGCAAGATCCCAATGCCAATTACTACGACATTGTAGCTGAATTTGAAAGCTATTGGGCAAATCGTCCGCAGGAACGTGGTAAAGGCTACAAGGTTTTCCGCCGCTGGCAGGATTATATGGCGCCTCGTGTGTTTCCAAGTGGAGATATCAAGCTACCATCGAGAGCTTATGAAGAATTCCAAACCTATTTACAAGCAAATCCGCAGGCTCTAAGCGGACCACGTGCAGGGAACTGGACCTTTATGGGTCCCACCGGCGCTCCGAGTAACGGAGGTGCAGGAAGGATTAATTTCGTTCGCTTCCACCCTACCAATACCAACACCATTTATGTTGGTGCACCGGCTGGAGGATTGTGGTATACGCTCGACGGAGGTGTTAGCTGGAATACCAATACCGATCAATTAGCCATCATTGGTTGTACCGACCTGGCCATTGATCCCAGTAATACAAATACGATGTATTTGGCCACAGGTGATGGTGACGCAGGAGATACCTACTCGATCGGCGTTTTAAAATCGACCGACGGAGGGAATACCTGGAACACCACCGGATTAACCTGGACTACAGGTCAGGGAAGAACCATTTCGCGTCTCTTGATCAATCCGACCAATCCACAAATTCTAATTGCCGCCACTTCCAATGGTATTTACCGCACTGCAGATGGCGGAGCTAACTGGACACAAGTTCAAAACACCAATTCATTTAAAGACGCTGAATTTAAACCCGGCGATCCGAACACGGTTTATGCAGCAGGAACTACCTTTTGGAAATCGACCAATGGAGGAACTACCTGGACCCAGGTAACCTCAGGTTTACCAACCACCAATGTGGGTCGATTTGCAATTGCAATAACAGCTGCCAACTCGGCCTATGTTTATATTCTCGCTGCGAAAAATTCAGATAGCGGTTTATTAGGTGTCTATCGTTCCACCGATAGCGGAACCACGTTTACCACTCGCTCAACAACTCCCAACTACCTTGGCTACAATTCCAACGGAGCAGATGCGGGTGGACAAGGATGGTATGATCTTGCTATTGCTGCCTCTCCTACAAATGCCGATGTGGTGGTTGTAGGTGGTGTAAACATCTGGAGATCTACCAATGGAGGAACTTCCTTTACCATCAATGCACACTGGACCGGAAGTGGTGCTCCATATGTACATGCCGATATTCATGATTTAGTGTTTTTACCCGGAAGTGGTACTACCTATTTTGCAGGTTGCGATGGTGGTGTATTTAAAACCACCAACAGCGGAACAGCATGGAGTGATATTTCTGCCGATTTATCCATTGCGCAACAATACCGAATCGGATTATCCACCAGCAATGCGAACCTTTTAGTTTCTGGTCACCAGGACAACGGTACCAATAAAATGAACGGAACAACCTGGAGTCAGATTTACGGTGGCGATGGAATGGACTGCTTCATTGACCGTACCAATAACAACAACATTTTTGCCTCTTACGTGTATGGCGATTTTCAGCGTTCTACCAATGGCGGAGGAACCTGGACCAACATCATTACCGGTTTAAGCGGAACCGCTGCGTGGATGGCTCCATGGCATCAGGATCCGACTACCGCTACCACCTTGTACGCTGGATATTCTAATCTCTTTAAATCGACCAACTCCGGTACTAACTGGACACAGATATCAACTTTTGCCGTAACCGGTGAGGTAATTGAATTCGATATTGCTCCATCCAACAATCAGGTGATTTATGTTGTAAAATCGAATGCTGTATTTAAAACAACCAATGGCGGTGGCGCATGGACCAACATCACCGGAACATTACCGGTGGGATCAGCAGCTATTACCAATGTTGAAATTAGTCCAACCGATCCTAACCGTGCTTATGTCACCTTCTCCGGTTATTCGAGCGGAAATAAAGTATTTGTTACCACCAATGGAGGAACCAGCTGGACCAACTATTCAACGGGCTTACCTAATTTACCGGTTAACTGTATCGT
>JAIBBF010000043.1 GCA_019694795.1 Flavobacteriales bacterium
GTATGTTTGTTTTATCATTAGTCCGCATGAAAAAGATTGCCCTCCCCCTACTCGTATTTTTGGCTGCCTGTGGTAGCGAAGCTGAGCCGAAAGAAGAAAAAAAAGACAGTGTTGTCAGCGAGTCCTTCGAAGCAATGCCGATTAAAAGTGATTACACCTACATCATCATCGATAAAAAAACCGGCGAAGAAAAAACATTGAATCAGGAAGAATACCTGGCCTCTCCTTATCTCGATAATCCAGATTTCGAAGTACGCGAAGAAATCAACGCGCAATAATTAATCCAGATCGTGTAATTCCCCGCCAAAATCGGCGCGGCGGATTCTCGTTTCAAATTCACGCCAGGCCTCTTTATCACTCATCAGCTTTCCCACCCAAACCCGCTTACGTTTTCCGTCGCGAATGTGGTATAATTTGTCGCCTTCAAAAACAAATTCGTTGATGTTAGAAAAAGAATACCGGCGCTTCATCGGTCCAATCAAGGCGTAAACAATTAGTTCGTTTCTTCTTAATTCAAAATACGAACGGGATAGATAAAGTGCTCCAGAAAAGGACAAAAACAAACACAGCGCCATTTGCGTCATCGATGCCTTTGCGGATAGGGTGAACAAATAAAAATTCATCAGAAAAAGCACAAAACCTGCAATCATTATTCCCCAACCCCAGGTTTTGGAATAGCCTACTTTTAATGTTTCCATACTTCAATAATAAGGAAAAACCATTTTCTTCATCACAGGGTGATGCAAATAGCTATCTTTACTCTGTAAATTAGTTAATATGCTTTTGCTCCATCCCGAACATTGGTCCGACTACGAACTGCTCGATTGCGGTGATTTTGAAAAACTGGAACGCTTCGGAAAATACATTACAATCCGTCCCGAACCTCAGGCGGTATGGGATAAAGCATGGCTGGAAACGGAATGGCAAAAACAGGCGCATGTAAAATTTGTACAAAAAAGCAGTTCTTCCGGTGAGTGGAAAAAACTAAAAGCAATGAATGATCAATGGGGAATTGAATATCCCATACAATCGCTCAAAGAAAATAACACCATTAAATTGCGTTTGGGACTCACCGCCTTTAAACACGTTGGCGTTTTTCCGGAACAAGCGGTTAATTGGGAATACATTGCCAAAGCCATTGCGGACATGAAAACCAAACAACCTCGCTTTCTCAATTTATTCGCATACACCGGAGCAGCGTCCCTGGCGGCATGTGCAGCAGGCGCGGAAGTATATCATGTCGATTCCATTAAACAAGTCGTGAGCTGGTCGAGAGAAAACATGGAAAAAAGCGGACTAAAAGATATTCGCTGGGTGGTAGAAGATGCGCTAAAGTTTGCCAAACGCGAATTGAAACGAGGGAATAAATACAATGGAATTATTCTGGATCCTCCTGCATACGGACACGGACCCAATGGCGAAAAATGGAAACTCGAAGAACAAATCAATGAACTGATGAAAGTGGTTTGCGATCTGCTGGATCCAAAAGAACATTTCATGATATTAAACGCCTATTCACTCGGATTCTCCAGCATCATAATCGAAAATTTACTTCGCGAAACGGCCGGAAAAAATCTCCAGACCGGAGAATTGTTCTTACAGGCAAAATCCGGAGTAAAATTACCACTTGGAGTATTCGGAAGATTTAGAAATTTCTAATGGTAAAATATCATATCGTCGGACAAGGAATTGCGGGGACTGTTTTGGCCATGGAACTTCTTCGCAGAGGAGAAACGCTCATCATCAGTAACGATCCAACACTTTCCAATTCATCACGAACTGCCGCTGGTTTATTTAATCCGCTGGTGTTTAAAAAACTCAGCAAAACATGGATGGCCGAAGAAGTGTTTCCGGCAGCCGAACATTTTTACAAGCGTGCCGAAGAACAATTGAAAACCTCCCTCTATCATGAACTACCATTGCTTCGGGTTTTCGGAACAGAATTCGAGGCCAAAGACTGGGAAACAAAAAAAACAATTCCCGAAATCGCGCAATACATTCAGGAAGAAAACAACGATCCGGCTGAACAACATTTTAACCGCAGATTCGGAACCGGGTGGGTGAAACATGCCGGGTATGTCGACACCAATGTATTTCTCACGGAAGCCAAAAAATTATTTGAATCGCAAACTATTTACCGCGAACAAAAAACAGATTACAACTCCATTCACCCTTCGGGTGATGGCTGGATCTGCAACGATATCGAATCGGAACACATCATTTTTTGTGAAGGTTGGTTAGGTAAAATGAATCCGTTTTTCTCCTGGCTTCCTTTTAATCCTGCAAAAGGAAATGTATTACACATTCGGAAAAAAGAGCTCAACCTATCCTGCATCATAAATGGCGGTGTTTTCATTTTACCCACAGGTAATCATGAATTTCGTGTTGGAGCAACATTCAGTTGGGATGAATTCAATGATCTTCCAACGGAAAAAGGGAGAAAAGAACTCTGCGACAAACTCAACGCATTGCTCGATTCCGATTTCGAAATCTTAACACAAATGGCAGGGGTTCGGCCAGCCACCATCGATCGTCGTCCCTTTCTCGGTAGTCACCCCACCGAAAAAGGCATTCACATCTTTAACGGATTAGGAACAAGAGGAGTAGTCCTTGCTCCCTACTTATCCCGAATTATGGCCGATTTTCTCAATGAAAACAAAGCCTTACCGGAAGATGTCGACATCCGCAGACACACCAAAACCGTTTAAGTAATTTCTTTTTGAACCACTGAGCAATTTCAGTGTACCGTTAGCATAAAAGCACGTAAATTGTTCCTATAAACCATTGGTCATGACCCGCAACCACTTTTTCATCATCGCTCTTTTTTGTATAACGGCTGTATTGGGACTCTCCTTCTCTCCAAAAAGCAAAAACGAATACCGTCTTAAAGCCATCACCCTGGCACAGGGTGACGATTACGCAAAACAATGGGCGGTGGTGGATTCCCTCGATAAAAAAGGACTCCCGAAATCGGCACTTGAAGAGGTTAAAAAAATAATGGGACTGGCTATTCGCGATAACAATGGACCACAAATTATTAAAGCCACGATTTATTCTATGAAATACAATACATATCTCGAGGAAGATGATTATGTATTGGCATTAAACGAACTCAATAAACTTGCAGAAAATTCCACTTCTCCACAAAAGGAAATGGTGCACTCCATAACAGCAGAAGTATATTGGGGCTATTATTTATCCAACCGCTACAAATTTCTCAACAGAACCAATACGGTTGAATTTAAAAATGAAGATATCCGAACCTGGGATTTAAAAACATTATCACAACGCATCACCTATCACTATCTTCTTTCGCTGGCTAATTCAGAGGTCACCAAAAAAATCACCACCGAAAGTTATGCCCCGGTAATTAATGCAGGAGATCGTTCAGAAAAATTAAGACCAACCTTATACGATTTTATTGCACATCGCGCAATTGATTTTTTCCGCTCTACCGAATTCGATGTTACACGCCCCGCAATAACATTTGTACTCGATAAGCCGGAATATTTTAACGAAGCTTCGCGCTTTGCAACGGAGAAACTTAGCACTAGTGATTCTCTTTCTACCAAGTTTTATGCGCTGTATTTGTTCAAAGAATTAACCGCATTTCACCAGGGTGATGCAGACCCTGCAGCGGCCATTGTTTTAGATTTAGAGCGACTCCAATTCGTGAAATCTCAATCAACGCTTCCGAATAAAGACACCCTCTATTATGCAGCACTAAAAAATCTCGAGAATAAATACAAAACAAATCCCTATGTTTCGGAAGTACAGTATGCCATTGCATCAGCTCACGTAGCAATGGCTGTAGCCTACAATCCGCTTTTACCGGAAAATGCGGCATCCAAAAACCAATACAATATTGCGCTGGAAATTCTTGATGCTGCCATTCAGCAAAACGGAAAAACATACGGGGCTGAATTATGTCAGGAATTAAAAGCACAGATCCTTTTAAAAGAATGCAATATTCAAACCGAAGATGTTGTTGCACCAAACCAGCCTTCTAAACTTCGTATTCAATACCGCAACCTTAAAACTGTTACTGTTCGCATTGTTGATATGGGTTGGGATTTCATCAACCGCCAGGATTATTCTCAAACCGATGAATACGTAGAAAAACTACTGTCCTTAAAAATGGTTCGCCAATGGGAGATTAATTTACAGGACGATGGCGATCATCATCGTCACGCCATTGAAGCAGAAATTCCGGCTCTTCCTAAAGGAAATTACATGGTGTTGGTATCAACAGATCCTAATTTCAAGTTTCAAAACAACAATATTTCTTTTGTTCCGCTGGGAGTATCCAACATCGCTTATACCGAGCGCAGAAATTATGAAGACGAGTCGTACGATATTGCTGTTTACGACAGAAATTCGGGTGCGCCGTTAAAAAATGTAAAGGCACAGATTTATTACAAGGAATATAACTACAGAACCAGACGATACGAAATACATCGGGCTGAATCGTATGTGACCAATATCGACGGACAATTCCACATTCCTGCAACAAATAAAAACTACCGCTACATGTACATCGATTTCACCATGGGTGATGATCGTTTAAATTCCGACCGCAGTTATTATCAATACAAACCTTACCGTTATAACGAAAATAAAGTTGTAACCCACTTCTTTACCGATAGAGGCATTTATCGTCCGGGACAAACTGTTTATTTCAAAGGAATCCGCATAAGCAGCGACGAAAACGGAGAGAACCCAAAAATTCGTCCCGACGAAGCCGTTACCGTAACGCTGTACGATTTTAATTACCAGAAAATCGCCGACCTCCAATTACGCACAAATGAATACGGAACCTTCAGCGGAACATTCACTGCACCTATGGGGGTAATGAACGGACAAATGCACATCACGGATGGATATGGTTCAAAATATTTTTCTGTAGAAGAATACAAACGTCCAAAATTTGAAGTGAACATCAATCCGGTTCAGGGATCCTATAAGCTTTATCAAAACGTAAAAGTCACAGGTAAAGCCACTGCCTACTCCGGAGCAAACATCGACGGGGCAAAAGTAAAATACCGAATTACACGAAGTGTATATTACCCTTATCATTGGTACTATTCCTGGTACGGAAGATATCCGGAATCGCAACAAACAGAAATTTTAAACGGAGAAAGTCTCACCGACGAATCCGGTAATTTCTCCATATTATTTCCTGCACTTCCAGATGAAAAAATTGGTAAAGAAGGATTACCTGCGTTTATGTATTCTGTTTCGGCAGATATTACCGATATCAACGGTGAAACACGCAGTGCAAATTCTGTGGTATATGTGGGATATTCTACACTCGTATTAAGTCATGAATTACCTTCAGAAATTTCTATTCACGAAAAGAAAAAATACGCCATTCACAGTACCAATCTTAATGGATCTAATGTGGTTGCTAACGGAAAAATTAGCGTCTTTAAATTAAAACAACCCGCACAAATTATTCTTGAACGCCGACTCGAAAAATCGGATCGCCATCAGCTTTCCAAATCAGAATACGGAAAATCTTTCCCGTTGGATGAATACGAAAATGAAAAAGATCAGAGCAAATGGGAAAAAGAAAAAGAAGTGTGGAACTATAATTTTAATACTTCAAAACCCGACTCCATCGAGTTCAAAAATCGCAATAGCTGGACTCCCGGATATTATTTAATTGAATCGGTAGCTAAAGATACATTTGGCGTAGAAGTAAAAGATGTCCGCTACTTCACCGTGAAAGATGAAAAAAGTTCCAAAATGTATTTCCCTGAAGCGCTTTTGGTGGATGGCCCGCAAGGAGAATTACAACCCGGAGATATAGCGAAATTCAGCATTTCTTCTCAATATAAAAACGCGAGTGTGTTAATGGAAATCGAAGAAAAAAATAAAATCGTTTCCAAAAAATGGATTGTACTCAACGAGGAACAAAAAACAATCGAAATTCCCATCGAAGAAAAGCACCGAGGTAATTTCGGCGTTCACTTTACGTTGGTTAAAAACAGTCATTTTTACAATTCCACCCATATCATCAGCGTTCCCTTCCGCAACAAGGAGATCGATATTGAATTCGAAACTTTCCGCAATAAAATTCTACCGGGAAGTCAGGAAGAATGGCGTTTAATTTTAAAAGGGAAAAAAGGTGAAAAACTTGCCGCAGAAATGTTAATGACCATGTACGATGCGTCGCTGGATGCATTTGCGGGCAATTATTTTTACCTCAATCCATACCCTTATTACTACGCTCAAAAACAATGGAACACCGGTTTTGGATTTGGCAATAAGACGGGAAGCAATTACAATGAAAACTGGAATAATTACTATTATTTCTCCCACCGCCGCTTCGATCAGTTAAACTGGTTCGGATACCAGATGTATTATTACGGCCGTTACAATTACCGCAATCCCGGATATTATTTATCAGACGACGAGATTGTTTCTAACGCAGAGGTTGATTTAAAAGCTACAGAGGCAATGGCTCCAGTGCGGGAAGAAGCAACCCGAAGTAAAGACAAACGAGAAGATGCCAACATGCAATCTGTTACTACAGCCACTGGTGCTGTTGCTGATAATTTTGCTATGGAAAAAACGATAGACAATCTTGATGGTGATCTCTCCGGTGGATTAAACGGCAAGAAAAATATGGGCGGAGAAGAATTGTCGGGTGTAAAAGCACGCAGCAATTTAAGCGAGACAGCCTTTTTCTATCCCGAACTGGAAACTGATGAAAACGGTAGAATCATTGTAAAATTCACAGCGCCGGAAGCATTAACCAAGTGGAAGGTATTAGGATTGGCCCACACCAAAGATTTAATGACCGGCACAATAACTAAAGAATTAGTTACACAAAAAGAATTAATGGTTGTTCCCAATGCACCACGCTTCTTCCGCGAAAACGACCGCATCATTTTCACTGCAAAAGTGAGTAATGTTTCCGATAAAGATTTAAAAGGTAAAGCACAGCTCTTCCTATTTGATGCTGTTACCATGAAACCGGTAGATGGGTCGTTTGGAAACCATAAAGGAGCGCAGGATTTCGAAACGAAAAAAGGACAAAGTGCATCTGTTTCATGGGAGCTTTCCATTCCGGAAAATGTTGGTGCGGTAACCTATCGTGTGGTGGCAAAAGCGGGAGAACATTCCGATGGAGAAGAAATGGCCGTTCCCGTGCTCAGCAACCGAATGCTGGTAACTGAATCCATGCCGCTCCCTGTTCGTAAAGCGGGAACAAAATCCTTCCGCTTCGAAAAACTAATTAACTCCGGAAATTCAAAAACACTGCGTCACCACAACCTCACACTCGAGTTCACTTCCAATCCTGCATGGTATGCCATTCAGGCTATGCCTTACATGATGGAATATCCGTATGAATGTGCCGAGCAAACCTTCACACGTTTTTATTCCAATTCCATCGCCACGCACATCATGAATTCCTCTCCAAAAATTAAAGCCGTGGTGGAAAGTTGGAAAAACAGTAGTCCGGAAGCGTTCCTCTCCAACCTCGAAAAAAATCAGGAATTAAAATCGCTCATGCTCGAAGAAACACCATGGGTTTTGGAGGCGAAAGACGAATCGGAACGCAAAAAGAGAATTGCATTGTTGTTCGACCTCAACCGTATGAATAATGAACTGGGAAGAGCGCTCAAAAAATTAAATAAAATGCAATCCTCCAATGGCGGATGGCCCTGGTTTGAGGGAATGCCTGAAAGCAGATACATTACCCAACATATTGTTACCGGCTTTGGTCACCTCGATAAATTAGGTGTAAAAAATGTTCGTCAGGATAACACCACCTGGAACATGGTACGCGATGCAGTGCGTTATCTGGATGCGCGTGTAGCAGAAGATTATCTCTTCATCAAAAAACACCATCCCGACTACCGCGAAAAACAATTCATCAATTACGATATCATTCAATTCCTCTATGCCAGAAGTTATTTTAAAGATATCGAAATGAACTCAACGCTAAAAGAAGCATTGGTGTATTATAAAGAACAAGCCAATAAATACTGGCTCAACTTTAATCTCTATGCACAGGGAATGCTCGCATTAGCATCGAACCGTTTCGATCAAAAACCCCTCGCTGGCGATATCGTAAAATCCATCCGCGAAAAATCCATTCATCATGATGAATTAGGAATGTACTGGAAAGATAATGTAGTGGGCTATTCATGGTATCAGGCCCCCATCGAAACCCATGCACTCATGATTGAAATGTTCGATGAAGTGGCCAACGACCAGGAATCTGTGGAAGAATTAAAAGTTTGGCTGCTTAAAAACAAACAGACGTCCGACTGGAAAACAACCAAAGCAACAGCCGAAGCTTGTTATGCATTACTGCTCCGCGGAACGGCCATTTTGGAAAACGATGAAATTCCGGAAATAAAAATTGGTAACGACATCTTTGATCCTGCAAAACAAGAGGTGAAAGTTCAGGCCGGTACGGGATATTTTAAAACTTCCTGGAGTAATGATCAGATTAAGCCGGAAATGGGACAAGTCACCATCACCAAAAAGAAAGATGGTGTAGCATGGGGAGCCTTGTATTGGCAGTATTTTGAACAACTCGATAAAATCACCCCACACGAAACACCGTTGAAACTGAATAAAAAGTTATTCCTGGTGAACAATACTCCGGAGGGACCAAGCATGAGTCCGGTAACCGAAAAAACCAAACTCGAAACCGGCTCCAGAGTGCGGGTTCGAATTGAACTGAGGGTGGACCGCGCCATGGAATATGTGCACATGAAAGACATGCGTGCTTCTTGTTTTGAACCGGTCAATGTCTTCTCCCGCTATAAATGGCAAGATGGTTTAGGCTATTTCGAAAGCACACGAGATGCTGCCACCAATTTCTTTTTCGAATATTTACCCAAGGGTACGCATGTGTTCGAATACGACCTCTTAGTGGCTCACCTTGGTGATTTCTCGAATGGAATTACCACCATTCAATGTATGTATGCCCCTGAATTTACCTCACATTCCGAAGGAATTAGAGTGAATGTTAGCGGAAAGTAGTTTGCGGGGACTGTTTTGAAGTCCTATATTTGAAAAAAAAGTCTGCACATGAAACGCATTTATCTTTTGTTGGCCCTGCCGGCAATGCTCAGTCTCCACAGTTGTGGCGGAGGCGAAAACAAAGGCGAAGGTGAGAATTCGGACAGCACTAATACCGAATCAGCCGAAGTCGATTATACAGGAATGAGCGAGTTCGACCTGAATCCGCATGGTTTAAAAACCACTATTATGGTTACCGACATCATCGCCGAAAACGGTGATCCTTTTCCGGTAAACGTTGTTCAGGACAGAGACATGCTCACCTGGGATGTTAAAGTCGGAAACGAAGGCACCGAAGAGTTTTATCTCGTTATTGAAGAGGTAGACGGAGAAGGAAACTATATCGCCCGCGAAAAAGAACGTCTGGCTAACGATGTAGTATTTGCTGAAGAGTTTATTGTGGATGAACCCAACTTATTTCTCTACAAAGCATCATTACCCGAAGGAGCTGGTCAACGCGACTATTTCCATGTATTCGGTCTGGTAAAAATCGGAGGTGTTGAGTACATCGCAAAAAGCTTTGCAATGGGCGAATACAGCAAGGTTCAAGCTGAAGATATGCTGAAAGCGATTCGTTCCATTAAGTAACTATCAGAAATAACAAAGCATAAAAAAAGGAGGGATTACCCTCCTTTTTTCGTTTCAGTTTATTTTATTATTTCTCTGCTTTCTTTCCTTCTGCTACGGGAGCTTTCAGGTAAATATCAGAGAGATCATAGAAGTTCATCGGGTTATTATGGAAGTTGTGAACGTTCGAATGCAAGAGTCGATAGTTTTCCACGTACCAAATGATAAGTACAGGACAGTCCTCCATTAAAATGCGCTCAGCTTCTGCAAAATGATTCAGGCGCTCTTCCTCTGTTTTTGCAGCCATACCCGCTTCATATTCCTTGTCAAAAGCAGGATTCTTATAACGCATGGTATTCGGATGAGAAGGTAAATCCATAGTAGCAGGTACGTTTTTACCATAACCAATGCTCAGGAACGACTCCGGTGATGGGAAATCTGCTACCCAGGCCGAACGGAAAATATCTGCTCTTCCGTATTGTGAATCGTCAATTTTTTGAGCCAGCGAAACCTGTTCCAGTTCAACATTAATTCCTAACACTTCTCTCCATTGAGAAATTACCTCACTGGCTACTTTCGTATTTCTGGATCCGCCGTAGTTCACCAATAATTTCAACGTTGGAAATCCTTTTCCATTAGGATATCCGGCCTGAGCCATTAATTTCTTTGCTAATTCAGGGTTGTAGGTATAGCCTTTAATTTTAGACGTATCGTATTTCGAGAACTGATACAATGGCGGAACTAAACCATAGTTACCGGTTTGGTTCTGGCGCGGACCATTTGCTGCTGCTTGTCCGTTCAATACCTCTTCCATAATTTTTGTGCGGTCGATCGACATAGCTAATGCTCTGCGAACACGAACATCTTTAAAATGCGGACGCGTTAAATTCAGTTCATAAAACTGGGTCGACATTTCCGGCTCGCGCAACAAAATATATTTAGGCGGTTTATTGGTAAAATCAGGAATGTTTTCCTGCACCACTTCAGTAATTTTCTCTGCCGGCAAACCATAAATCATCGAAAGTTCTCCGTTTTGAAACATCGAAAGTTCATCCGTGCTTTCAGCAATGAAATGGTAATGCACCGTATCAAGATAAGGCAATTGATTTCCGTGTTTATCCGAGCGATAATAGTTCTCGTTACGAACCAAAAACAATTCCGATTTTTCATCACCACCGGTGGCTACACGAAATGCCCCTGTTCCGATTTTTAAATCCTTACCATATTTTTCATACGCTTCCTTCGGAATAATAGCAGTAATCGGGTTAGCCAGTAAATACAAGAATGAGGATGAAGGCTCTACCGTTTTAATTTTCACCGTGTGATCATCCACCACTTCTACACCTGTTAAGGAATTACTTTCTCCATTATAGAATGCAACAGCTCCTTCAAGACGATCTTTAAATGTCGCCTCGAAATTTTGATCGCTAACACCTTTGGTACACAATAATTCAAATGAATATTTTACATCGGCAGCCGTGAACTCACGTCCTTTCCCCTCTGCGAAACAAGCATCGTCATGAAATTTTGCACCCTTTACCAGATGGAAAGTGTACTCTTTCTGATCTTCGCTTACTTCCCACTTTTCTGCCAGCGATGGCTGAATTGAAAGGTCTTTCTGATTTAAACGAACAAGCCCTTCGTAAATCTGCCATGCAATATGAGCAGATCCCACGTCCTTAATATCATAAGGAAATAAGGTCTTAAACTTTTCATTTTCAGCGAGACTAAAGGTTCCGCCGTAAACCACATCACCTTTGGCAACGCGTTTGGGTGCTCCGGTTTCAGTAGTTCCGGATTCTTTATTTCCGCCACAGGCGACGATTAGCAGTGATCCTGCAAGGATGTAGGCCAGGGATCTTCTCATGTTGATGCGATTTTGGGATACTAACAATAATAAGCTTTAACGTACAAAAATGCAAAAATTATCCATTGGTTCTGTTAGTCTTAACTTTCCAATACTTTATCGACGAATTTTGGTCGAAAAAGGGTGATTTTTTCGCTATTTGGTTTTGTTTTCAGGAAAATAGCCCTTATTATTGCGCCTTAATAAAAAGACTGTACTTACATCAAGCGATGATGAAACAAATACTACTTCCGGTTTTATTTCTGTTTGCGGCATTAAATGCCAGTGCATCCTTTCTGGTTCTGGAAGGAAATTATCAGGGAAAAAACCTGTATGTTCAGAACCCTTTTGCCACGGGTGGTCCCGGCTTTTGCACCATTAAGGTGATGGTTAACGATAACGTAACTACAGATGAGTGGAACTCCTCTGCGTTCGAAATCGACCTCAGCCTGCATAAGCTGAATGTTGGAGATCCGGTAACGATTAAAATCGAGCACAAAGAAGGATGTACCCCTAAAGTGTTGAACCCAGAGGTTCTTAAACCAAAGTCAACATTCGAAGTTGTGGACATGCAAGTAACTCCTGCAGGGAAACTTACCTGGAAAACCAAAGGAGAAAACGGAAAACTTCCTTATGTAATCGAGCAAAAAATCTGGAACAAATGGATTCCCGTAGGAGAAGTTAACGGAGAAGGTACTGCCGGTGAACACAATTATGATTTCCAATTAACCCCACACTCCGGTGAAAACACCGTTCGCGTTAAACAGGTTGACTACACCAACAAACCACGTTACTCCCAACCAAAAACCTTTGCTGATCCATCTGTAAAAGAAGTTGATTTCATTCCTAAAAGAGTGAAAAACTCTCCTATTAAGTTCGTAGAAACCGGAACAGAAAAAGGTGTTAAAACCCGCTATGAAATATATGATTCATACGGTAACATCGTTAAAAAAGGATATGCCGACCAAGTAGATGTTTCTACTCTGAAATCAGGAGCGTATTATATTAATTTCGACAATAAAGATTCTCAGTTCATCAAAAACTGATAAGCGAAAAAAATAATATAAAAGCCTCCGGAATTCGGGGGCTTTTTATTTTTCCATAATTAAGCGAAAAGATTACTTTTGCAATCGAGTTGTACGTTTATTACATCTCGGGCCTATAGCTCAGCCGGTTAGAGCATCTGACTCATAATCAGAGGGTCCCTGGTTCGAGCCCAGGTGGGCCCACCAAAGCGGGATCTTATTCCCGCTTTTTTATTTCTTTAAATCCTTCAAACAGATTCAGCCACAAAATAGCCATGAAGCAGATAAAACCCGATGCAATAATTTTAGATTTTGGTGGTGTTATTATCGATATCAATTACCAAAAACCAATTGAGGAATTTAAAAAACTCGGGGTCGACCTCAGTTATTCGCAGGCAGAACAATCGACCTTGTTCGACGATTTCGAAACGGGCTCCATTAGTCCCCAGAAGTTCCGCGAAGCCATCCGGAAACAGAGTCAACAAGTCCTTAGTGATGATCAAATTGATGATGCCTGGAACAGCATCTTAGGGAGCATTCCCGAACATCGGGTGGAATTGCTCATACAGCTTAAACAGAAATACCCGCTCTATTTATTAAGCAATACCAACGAAATTCATATCGCCTCGTTCGAAGAGGAAATGATCAGAGAATATGGTCACCATATCCTCGAAGAAAACATGTTGGGCGTGTATTATTCTTCGCGAATAGGCCAACGAAAACCCCATGCAGCAGCCTTTCATCATGTGCTTCATGAAAATGGATTGATCCCTCAAAACACATTGTTTATTGATGACTCCATCCAGCATGTAAATGGAGCATTAAAAGTCGGACTGAATGCCCATCACCTGAAAGGTGAATTAAAAGATCTGCTACAACAACTGGAACTACTTTAATGCGGGATTATCCTGACACAGTTCCACCAAAACCCCATTGGTTGATTTCGGATGAAGAAATGCAATGATTTTTCCGTCCGCACCCGATTTTGGACTCTTGTGAATTAATTCAAACCCTTCGTTTTGCAAACGTGCTATTTCCGATTCAATATTTGTTACATCAAAAGCAATATGGTGAATCCCCTCTCCTTTTTTCTCAATGAATTTAGCAATGGCACTTTCCGGATTCGTCGCTTCAAGTAATTCAATTTTTGTTTCTCCCATCTGGTAAAACAAGGTCCGCACGCCTTCACTCTCTACCGCTTCCTCTTTATACGATTCGCGATTTAACAATACATCAAAAAGCTTTGCTGAATTCGCAATGCTTTTTACGGCTATTCCAATGTGTTCAATCTTATTCATACCCAAAACTAATTCAGAATATTTAAATTCCATAAGGCCTTTCCTTAATTATGAAGTGTAACAAAAAATAGTACACTTTTTTCGCATTTAGTTTGCCTTCGCTAATTTGGTTTAGCTTGCTGTTATCTATTTGTTTAACCTATGCATTTAGGAAAAAAAATCAAATTATTGCGTTTAGCGAAAGGATGGAGTCAGAATGAACTGGCAATTAAAATCGGAAGATCCAGGCATTTGGTGGCTTACATCGAACAGACCGGAAAAATAAACAAAGGAACACTCGCAATCGTTTCAGAAGTACTAGGGGTCCCGGCAAAAATACTGGCCTCTTATTCGATATCAGAAGATAAAGACACGAAATTACATTCGGTCATTTCTAAGCTCGAAGAAACGATTAATGAGTTAAACGAAAAATGTTCTGCGATGAACGCAAAACTCGCCGAACTTGAAAAAAAATGTCCCCCTCAGAATTAGCACAAACGAAATTCGGTTTGTTTGCGTTATAAGGCAATGAAATCTTCATTTCTTGTCCTTCTTTTTCTGCTCTCTTCGTTGCTCGGTTTTTCTTCGGAACGCGACCAACAATTGAATGCCTTAAAAAATAAAATCGCCGAAAAAAAAGCATTGGTGGTTCATGTAATGATTCCCCTTTGCGATAACAAATACCAAGGCATTGTTCCGGTAAACGATCAACTCGGCGACGGCACTAACCTCAACACGAATTTGTATTGGGGTGCCGGCTATGGATTCAGATCGTATTTCAAATTAAAGACGGACTGGAAGCTTGTGCACAAAATAGCAAACCACAGTTCTACCGTATTGGAACGTGTTGCATTTACTAAAACAATAGGCAGCACCAGGGTGATAATGGTTGGAGATGCATTTCGCGGTGATCAAATGAAAGATTGCCTACGACAATTCACTTACGCTCTTGCAGGAAAGAAAAAAGACAGCGTTAATATTCCAAACCTAGGCACCATTCAATTGGGATCTGATGCCGATTTGCTGATTTTTAGCGGTCACAATGGATTAATGGACGACACCCTGCACATTCCCGAACCAATCGATAATAAAGAACGGGAAGCGATGGTTATAGCGTGTTATTCCGATTCCTATTTTCAACCTCTGCTCAAAAAATTAAAAACATATCCCCTTATAACTACATCCGGACTTTTAGCCCCGGAAGCCTATGTAATGCATGCCGGAATTGAAGCCTGGGCAAAACTAAAAACTGCTAATGAAATCAGAATAGCCTGTGGGGATGCTTATTATGCCAAACATCCATCATCCACACAAGGTGGTTGCAGAAACTTATTCCGGACCGGTATTCGCTGAAAATAAAAACCGGAAAAGGGTGGACGATTTTCTATATTTGAGTCCACATTTCAAATGAAAAAACCAACGATTATAGTCACCGGAGGTGCGGGCTTTATTGGCTCACATACGGTAGTTGAATTAAATCAATCAGGCTTTCGGCCGGTTATTGTAGATAATTTTTCAAATTCCGAGCCTTTTATTTTAGATCGCATTGCGGAATTGTGTGGGGAAAAAATAGAATCCTACACCATTGATTGTACCAAAGAAGAAGATTTCGAGCGTGTTTTTTCCAATGAAAAACCAGATGGTGTAATACACTTTGCCGCATTTAAAGCCGTTGGCGAATCGGTAAACGAACCTTTGAAATATTATCATAATAACATTGGTTCATTGGTGGTGCTATTAAACCTGATGGAAAAACACGGAGTAAGAAATTTAGTTTTTTCTTCCTCCTGTACGGTTTATGGTCAACCCCACCAGGTTCCTGTAACAGAATCTTCACCTGCTAAAAATTCGCAATCACCATATGGTTTTACCAAAGTGGTATGCGAACAAATGATCAACGATGTTCACGAATCCGGTAGTCATTTATCTGCCGTTTTACTCCGCTACTTTAATCCCATCGGTGCTCACCCCAGTGGTAAATTGGGAGAATTACCGAGAGGAATCCCGAATAATCTTGTCCCCTATATTACCCAAACAGCTGCGGGACTACGAAGTAGTTTAACCATTCATGGAAACGACTACTCCACTTCAGACGGTACATGTATTCGCGATTACATTCATGTGGTTGACCTTGCCCAGGCACATATTGCGGCTTTGAATTGGATAACAAAATCAGAGGAAGCAACAGTGGAGGTGTTTAATGTAGGAACCGGAAATGGAAATTCGGTATTAGAGGTGGTAAATACGTTTCAAGATGTTGCCGATCAATCGCTGAATTATTCCATTGGTCCGCGTCGCTCCGGTGATGTTGAACAAATATGGGCATCAACGGAAAAAGCGGAAAAGATACTCGGATGGAGACCTTCATTGAGTTTAAAAGATGCACTTCGTGATGCCTGGAACTGGCAACAAAAGTTAAAATGATGAAGCCGCTCCTTTACCTCTGCCTGATTTTACCTCAACTGGCTTTTGCTCAAATTTCAGCAGAAGAAACTTATACCTCTTTTATTGCACCTAAAAATCCGGAGGGACCGGAACGACAAGATCGCTGGATGGTGGACCTTAGTTATTCCTCCTGGTTAGAATACCCTTCAAACATTGAATTAAAGCCCTTTGGACACAGCATCGGTGTTCAGCGGATGATTGACCTGCCCCTGAATAAAAAAAGTACCTTTGGCTTTGCAATTGGCTTCGGATTTAATTCGCAAAACTATTATCACAACGGTGCATTTGCCGAACAGCTCGACAGTTTGAATCAGCATCAGGGATATACCATTGTCCCTTTACCTGCGGGATATGAATACAAACGAAACAAGATTTCATTCAATTACCTCGAAATACCGGTTCAAATTAGAATCCGCTCATCCAAAAAATGGCACTTTTTCTTTTATCCCGGATTTAAAGCAGGATGGCTGTTTAATGATCATACCAAAATCATTGACGATTCCGGAAAATATAAACGATTCGGATTTAAAGGATTCACCCAAATACAATATGGTCCCACGCTTCATATTGGCTTTAACCGATTTGCCGTGTATGGATTTTATTCCCTTACACCCATCTTAAAAGACGGACCGGCATTTTCTGTTTTTAGTATGGGAATTTCCCTCAACTTTTTTTAATCACTCTTCGGGAAACATCAATTTCCAGGCTTCTCGTGCGGCCAATTGTTCGGCTTCCTTTTTCGTGCGCGCAATAGCTTTGGCGATGGCTTCGGAGTCGATCTGAATGGCAATTTCATATTGCATCTCGGCACCAAGGTTGGCTTCTGATATTAAAATGAAATCAATTTTCTTGCGCTCACGTTGCGACCAGATAATGATTCTGCTTTTATAATCACTTTCTACCTTAATGAGTTCCTCCAGATTAATGTGGGCCTCTAAAATCCGGTGTAAGATTATTTTTCGGGTAAACTCAAATCCCTTATCCAGATAAATGGCTCCGATTAAAGCTTCAAAAGCGTTTCCTAATAATGATTTTGGATTATTAATTCCAAATTGTGTATGGCGCACCTGTTGGTCCAAATGAAACTTTTCACCTAGGTGATTCAACATTTCACGCTTTACAATTTTCGATTTCAACTTGGTCAGAAATCCCTCCGTCTCCGATGGAAATTTTAGGAAAAGATATTCCGCAACTACCGTATCTAAAACCGCATCACCTAAAAACTCCAGCCGTTCATTGCTTCGTTCATGTGCATTAGGTTCTTCCCGCAAATGCGATTTGTGCAAAAAAGCCTGGTGATAAATGGATGTGTTTTTGGGCCAAAATCCGAAATGACTCTGAATAAAAGCTGCGAGTGCTTTGTCATCAGAATTCCTATAACGGAAACGTGCAAACAATGGAATTAGCCTTGGAACTTCTTCAGGATAATGGAAGCATTATGACCGCCAAAACCAAAGGTGTTGCTCAGTGCATAATTAACGGTGCGTTTTTGCGCCGTATGGAAAGTTAGATTCAGACGGTTGTCCAGATCCGGATCATCGGTAAAGTGATTAATGGTTGGTGGAATGATATCCTGACTAACCGCTAAAACACATGCTAAAGCTTCAATCGCTCCGGCAGCACCTAAAAGGTGACCGGTCATTGATTTGGTAGAACTGATGTTCAATTTGTAGGCATGCTCTCCAAATACACCAACAATGGCCTTCGTCTCTGCAATATCGCCGAGTGGGGTTGATGTTCCGTGAACATTAATATAATCGATGTCTTCTGCTTTAATTCCTGCATCTTTTAAGGCATTGCGCATAACATTCAATGCACCTAATCCTTCCGGATGAGGGGCAGTAAGATGGTGTGCATCGGCCGACATCCCGCCGCCTACTACTTCGGCGTAAATTTTTGCTCCTCTTTTTTTGGCGTGCTCATATTCCTCAAGAATTAAGCAACCTGCTCCTTCACCCAATACAAAACCATCACGATCCTTATCGAAAGGACGGGATGCTGTTTCGGGAGAATCGTTGCGGGTGGACAAAGCATGCAACGCGTTAAATCCGCCAACTCCTGTTTCGTGTACCGTAGCTTCAGAACCTCCGGTAATGATCACATCTGCTTTCCCTAATCGAATATAGGTAAAGGCGTCGTTAATCGCGTTGGTGGAGGAAGCACAGGCAGAAACCGTGGTGAAATTGGGTCCTCTAAAACCGTAATGAATGGAAATGTGCCCGCTGGCAATATCCGCAATCATTTTAGGGATAAAGAAGGGATTAAAACGAGGTGTTCCGTCGCCGCCGAAAAAACCCTGACATTCGTCCTGAAAAGTTTTTAATCCTCCAATTCCGGATCCCCAAATAACCCCGGCACGATCCAGATCGATCGTTTGAGGGTCGATGGAAGAATCTTTCATGGCTTCAGCAACTGCAACCAATGCAAATTGAGTGTACTGGTCAATTTTGCGGGCTTCCTTTTTCTCGAAATGATCTTCGGGATTAAAATTCTTTACCTCACAGGCAAAGCGGGTTTTAAACTTACTGGCATCGAAACGAGTAATCGGAGCAGCTCCGCTAACGCCTTTAATAAGGCTGGCGAAATATTCAGGCGCTGTACTCCCTATAGGTGTAAGCGCACCAATCCCTGTTACGACAACTCGTTTCAATTCCATAAGCTTTTTTTAGAGGGAAGTAATTACTTCGCGTTGTTCTGAATGTAAGTGATAGCATCACCTACAGTGGCGATCTTTTCAGCCTGATCGTCCGGAATCGCAATATTGAATTCCTTTTCAAACTCCATGATAAGCTCAACGGTGTCTAATGAATCGGCTCCAAGATCATTTGTGAAACTTGCAGCTTCAGTTACTTCCGCCTCGTCAACACCTAATTTATCAACGATGATTGCGATTACTCTTGACTTGATGTCAGACATGATTTTCTCCTTTCTTATTTGGTATTACAGGGTGCAAAGAAAAAACCTTTTTGGAAAATTATCAAAATCTTTTTTCGCACAGCTAATAGTTTGTTTCTCAAAACCATATGGAAAACCCCGCTATCCCTTACGAATTCAACGCTTTGAGGCGGACCGAACTTCTTCAATTAATCCGTTTTTTGCCCCTTCGGCATCCACAATTGGCACATAACGGCCTCCCCCCATGGTAGCAATGCTTTCCATAGATTTCGCATCACGTTCCGTGTTTTTAATGGCCAAAACACTTGTAACAATCCCTTTTTTGTAATAACGCTTCACCAAAGGTGCAACATCGGAGGTGTAAAGGTTAAATGCTCCATCGGTTGCCATAATTACTTGGTTGTTTCCGTTTGGAATAAAATGGCGCATGGCCATCTCATAAGCTAACTTCATTCCTTCCGATCCTGCAGTATTCCCGCTTCCTTCCATGGTGCGGATACGGTCAATTATCGTTTGTTTATCACTGCCGGAAATGTTATCCATGATTACCCGGGCTTGTGAGGAATAAACGACTAAGGAAACTTTATCGTCAGGTCCCAGACCCGCACATAGTTCAATCATCGACATTTTTAATAAATCCATTTTACCATCCATCATCATGGATGCACTGACGTCAATTAAAAACACCAGATTATTGGTTTTATATCCTTCACCGGAAGGTGACTCTTTGATGCTTATTTCCGGTTTTTCAATTTCAATGGGTGTACTGTCCTTAGGAGAGAGCAATTGATCTTCGGTCGTTAACAATGGCTCTAATTCTTTCGGTTTATTGGGGTCAACAATTGGGTCTGGACGATCGCGGTAAAAAAGACTATCGTCTACCTGATCATATCCCTTTTCAATAATGGGTATCATTTCAATGACTACTTTGTTGTTTCGCACATTCACATACCGGTCAAACTCTTTATTCTTAAATCCGCTTGCTGTTGAAATGAAATAATAGTAGCCCAGATCAATGTTTCGGATAATTTTTCCGGAGCGGTCGCTTATAAAACGATATTTTTCTATTCCCAGATAAATCATACTCACTTTTGCGCCGATAATATTTTCACCTGTGTGAGCATTAATCACCAGCACCTCCATTTCAAAATTGGGTACCCGACCCGTTTCGGAAACGCGGTTAAAATCCGGACAAGCCAAATCGCCCAGGGATGGAAGTTCGTTCACTTCCCCACTGATGCTAATGATCAAGGGCTCATTGAGGGCGCTCACATAAACCTGAATCTGGCGTTGAAATTTTCCGGTTTCTTTGGGGTTATACTGCACCCGTACGGTGATGGTACTATCCGGCATTAAGGTTCGGTTACTATATAAAACCGAAACATCCTTATCGCATTCGGTACGGAGTATAAATGCTTTTTTGCCTGAAGTGTTCTTTAATTCAAAATCGGTAAAGCGTTCCGATTTCGCACCGATGATGCCGAAATGAACGTGTTGTCTGCTAAAGCGGAATTGCGCCTCTGCTTGACCAAATAACAGAAATAAAAATAAAAGAAGTGCTCCTCGCTTTATCATGAAAATTTATAACGCAGAAATCAAGCCAGGGTTTTATTTTTTTACAAATGGATATAATCCATCCGCCACTTTTCTGTCGTTACTAAGCTTAGGAACCTTGTTTTGTCCACCTAATTTCCCCTGCGATTTCATATACGCGTTAAAACCGTTTTTCTCTACCCTCCTTAACTTAAGTGGTTGCAATACATTTCCTTTAATAAGATCGTTGTAATAGATGTTTTTTTCCATCATGGCCCGCTCAAGTTCCAGGGTAAAGTCTTCCAGTTGGACCGGCTCTTCTGCAAACTCAATAAACCATTCGTGGTAAGGCAAGCCTTCTGCAGGATTAACCTGGGGTGCTAAATGGAATTCCACGGCTTGTCCACCATGTTTCTGAATGGCCCTGTGAATAGCAAATTCCACCTCTTCGCCTATTACATGTTCGCCAAATGCTGAGGTATAATGCTTAATTCTTCCGCTCACGATGATACGGTAAGGATCGAGAGATACAAATTTTACGGTATCGCCAATATTATAGGCCCACATCCCCGCATTGGTGTTGAGGATAATGACGTAGTTGACATTTAGTTCGACTTCTTCGAGGGATAGTCGACGCGGATTTTCAGAGAAAAATTCATCTGCGGGAATAAACTCATAAAAAATTCCCATCCATGTGGTGAGCAATAATCCGGGAGCTTGTTGACTATCCTGAAATGCTAAAAATCCTTCTGAAGCGGGGTACAATTCAACACTGTCGATATCCTTCCCGATTAACTTCCGGAAACGGGCACGGTAAGGCTCAAAATTAACGCCTCCATACACAAACAACGAAAACTCAGGGAAAACTTCAGATACACTTTTCTTTCCTGTTTTCTCCAGTAAAAGTTCAAAATACATTTGTACCCAGCTGGGAATACCACTGATTAAGCGCATGTCCACCGGAATCGTTTCGTCCGCAATGGCTCTTACTTTTGTTTCCCAGTCTTCAATGCAGTTAGTGGCATAACTAGGCATTCTGTTTCGCTGAAGATATTGAGGAACATGATGCGCAACTATACCGGACAAACGTCCCAACGGAATTCCGTTTTTATCGCTAAGTTCCGGACTGCCCTGTAAAAAAATCATTTTTCCATCTACAAATGAAGCGTTCCCCGTTTCTGCTATGTAACTGAGCAATGCATATTTTGCCGAATTAATATGATTCGGCATCGACTCCTTTGTAAGCGGAATGTATTTAGTTCCCGAGGTAGTACCGGAGGTCTTGCACAAATAAAGCGGTTTGCCCGGCCATAACACATCGGGTTTTCCGGACACCA
Organism: Flavobacteriales bacterium; assembly: GCA_019694795.1. Classification (NCBI taxonomy): domain Bacteria; kingdom Pseudomonadati; phylum Bacteroidota; class Flavobacteriia; order Flavobacteriales; species Flavobacteriales bacterium. The sequence continues at coordinate 21,971 of JAIBBF010000043.1, forward strand.
TTTCATCGATATAACTTTTTAATCCCTCATAATCGCGAACCGGGACCCTCGCTTTAAAATCGTCATACGTTTTAATCTCAGAAAAACCGTGGTCCTTGCCGAATTTTGTTGTTTTGGCGCGTTCAATCAGGTATAAAAACTGCTCCTTTTGCGACTGAACAGCACATTTCGATAAGCGATTTATTTTCTTTTTAATCAACCGTGCATACGGTTTGCTTAAGGAAGCTTTTATTCCCATCGTTTAAAAAATAAGATAGTTCTGCGGATCAATCGGTTTGCCACGGTGCCATAGTTCGAAATGTAAATGCGGACCATCACTCAATTCGCCGGAATTACCCGCAATGGCTATTACATCTCCTGCTTTTACAACATCTCCTGTCTTTTTGAGCAAAACAGCATTGTGTTTATAGACCGACACCAGATTGTTGCTGTGTTGAATATGAATTTCGTGACCACCATCGGAAGACCAGTCGGCAAAAACGACCGTACCATCAAGGGTTGCTTTAATACCATCTGCCGAAGGCGCAGAAATATCTATACCGAAGTGACCTTCCCGCTTGTTGAACGATTGCGTGATTTCACCCTGCAAAGGGGTGAAAAAAAAGATGCCATACATGTTATCGTTACTTAAAACGATATTGTTTTGACCCGAACGAATTTCATATTTTTCTTCTGCTTCTATTTTTTGCCGCAATACAGAATCGGCCGGTGAAAGCTCGAAATTGATGTTTGCATAATTTTTTTCGGGACTATCCTCCACCAGGGTATCTGAAATACGATCGCCATTTAAAATCCCCTGAATATTTTTTACATACCGCTCATATTTCACCAATTCTGCCTCTAGCGAATCAACTTTTATCCGATTATCAATTAAGGCCTCCCGTTCACTGCCGTCGGGATAACCGGGAATAAACTCCCGCAGCGGGGTATAAGCAATAAGCATTGTGGTAAGTCCAATCAGCAACAACGCAAACATTCCCAACCAGATAAAGAGGTTTAAAGGCGAAAGGCGAAGTGAAAATTTTTCTGCGAAGGAACCTTCATCGAGTATCACAAGCCGATACTTTAAACGAAGCTTCTTCATCGCTTTACGGCGCTTTTCCCTTCGAATCTCCTTTTTTGAGGCTTGTTCCATACGTTTCAAATATCGTAAAAATCATTCGAGTGGAACTTAATCGGCTGTTTTAAGGAAAAATAAAATATTTTTGCCCTTCCAGAGTTATTAACTGGATTAAGCAAACTGGTGAACACGTTCCGACAGATCCTTTCTTTTAGATCCCTTTTAGTCATTGTTTTGATGCTGGGCCAATTGTCCTGTTCTACAGAAAAGAACACGGCCATCAATAAGGGGTATCACAACATGACAGCTCATTATAACGGCTATTTCAATGCCCGTGAGTTGATCAAGGAATCCATGAAATCGTTCCGAGAAACCTATAAGGAAGATTATACCAAAATACTTCCGGTGTTTTTGTATGCAGACGAAAGCACGGCTTCGAATTTATATCCGGTAATGGACCG
>JAIBBF010000044.1 GCA_019694795.1 Flavobacteriales bacterium
TCACTTGGTGTTCAAATTCACCTGGTGGAAGGAAATAAAGAAAACATCAAGATTACTTCGCCCTTCGATCTTCAATTGGCTGAGTTATTACTCCCCAAATGATTAAATTTTGTTAATCCTTTCATATAAGGTACTCGTTTTACTATCGATTTCGTTTCAATAGGACTGCTAAGGACTTTTTCGGTCTTTAGAACAATTATTTCCTATCTTTGTTTCACTTGCTAATTACCTATTCAAATGCAGGAATTTAAACCTGGTCAGTTATTGGCTCAAATCGATTTCCCTTCGGATTTACGTTCGAAGTTTAAGGAAGAGGATTTACCGCAAATTTCGAATGAATTGCGCGAATACATTATCGATGTGGTAAGTCACATTGGTAATTCACATTTTGGAGCCAGTCTCGGGGTAGTGGAGCTTACAGTTGCTTTGCATTATGCGTTTGATACACCCAAAGATCAATTGATTTGGGATGTGGGCCACCAGGCTTACGGCCATAAAATTCTAACTGGAAGAAGATCAATTTTTCCGACTAATCGTACCTACAAAGGACTTTCCGGATTTCCTAAACGCAGCGAAAGTGAATACGATACATTTGGAGTAGGACATTCATCTACTTCAATTTCTGCTGCTGTTGGTATGGCAGTTGCAAATAAATACCTTAAGAAGGAAGATGTTCAGCATATTGCTGTTATCGGAGATGGGGCAATGACCGCGGGACTTGCATTTGAGGGACTGAATCACGGAGGTGTTACTAACACAAACTTTTTAGTGGTTCTTAACGACAATTGCATGTCGATTGATCAGAATGTGGGTGCGTTAAAAGAATACCTCACTGATATTACCACTTCGCATACTTACAATAAGGTTAAGGATGAGGTATGGAATTTGTTGGGTAAGGTCAGCAAGTTTGGGCCTAATGCTCAGGTTATTGCTCACAAAATTTCAGATGCGATTAAAGGTTCGTTGCTCAAACAAAGCAATATGTTTGAGTCGCTGAATTTCCGCTATTTTGGTCCTGTGGATGGTCACGATGTGATTAATCTCGCCCGCATTATGAAAGACCTGAAAGACATTCCCGGTCCTAAAATTTTGCATTGCATTACCACGAAAGGTAAAGGCTATAAGTTTTCTGAAGAAGGAAATGCCACCATATGGCATGCCCCGGGTGTATTTAATAAAGACACAGGTGAAATAATTAAGATAGCACCAAAATCGCCACAGCCTCCGAAATTTCAGGATGTATTTGGACATACCATTGTTGAGCTGGCGGAAAAAAACGAGAAGATCATGGGGGTAACACCGGCCATGCCTTCCGGATGTTCGCTTAATATCATGATGAAAGCCATGCCGGAGCGTGCGCATGATGTCGGAATTGCAGAACAACATGCCGTAACTTTCTCTGCAGGATTAGCCACACAAGGTTTGGTACCTTTTTGCAATATCTATTCATCCTTCATGCAGCGTGCCTATGATCAGGTAATACATGATGTAGCATTACAGAAATTACACGTAGTTTTTTGTCTTGACCGTGGTGGATTGGTTGGGGCCGACGGAGCTACGCATCATGGAGCGTTTGATTTGGCATACATGCGCTGTATTCCCAATATGATTGTGGCCGCACCAATGAATGAAGAAGAGCTGCGCGATTTAATGTACACGGCACAGCTCGAAGAAAGCAAGGGAAGCTGGAGTATACGCTATCCACGTGGTGAAGGTGTAATGGTGAATTGGAAAACACCTTTTAAGAAAATAAGAATAGGAACCGGACGAAAAGTTCGTTCTGGTGAGGATATTGCAGTCTTGAGTATCGGTACCATGGGTAATGTAGCCATGGATGCAGCTGCTCAATTGGAAAACAAAGGAATTTCTGCTGCAGTTTACGATATGCGTTTCGTAAAACCACTCGACGAAATATTGCTTCACGAGGTGTTCTCTAAATTCAAAAAAGTCATCACTATTGAGGATGGTTGTATTCAAGGAGGAATGGGCTCTGCGGTGCTTGAGTTTATGGCCGACCACGGTTACCAGGCTCAGGTAAAACGCCTTGGTGTTCCCGATCGTTTTATTGATCATGGAACCCAGCAGGAACTATACGTGGAATGTGGTTATGATGTAAATGCCATTATTGCAACTGCAACACAAATGCTGGCTTCAGAAAAAACCATTTCTGCTGTTGGGTAGGATTATTAGTTTTAATAATTAGTAGCTCTTTTGCTCAGGAATAAATTCTGATTTCATTAAGTTTTTCTGGGGTTTATGGTTCCTGGTTTACCATAAATTAATCAACCTTACACTTCGTTCAGTTTTAACTGTCCTTTTTATTTGGTTTGCGAACCAAAGGTAAAGTCATGACAGAAAAAGACGATTTATTTTTATTAATCAACTCGCTTAATCGCATGGAGCGGGGTTATTTTTCTAAATACGCAGATATTCACGCAAAAGGTGGAGAAAACACTTATAAGCGTTTGTTTCATCTTATCTGCACCACCGAAAATCCCAGTGCAGAACTCATTCGCGAAAATTTTAAGGGTGAAAATCTGGAGATGCATGTTTCCACTGCTAAAAATCAATTATTCCACATCATTTTGAGAACCATGCGTAGCTATGGCAGTGAAGGATCTCATTTTGCACGGGCTAATGATTTGATACGTGATACCGATTTATTGAATTATAGAAATTTAAAATCTGCCAGTAAAAAAGCATTGGAACGTGCAAGGAATTATGCTGAAGAAAATGAACTGCTCATTTCTCAATTGGAAATACTCCGGCGTGAATTGCAAACATTATCCAGATATCCCCAGCAATGCACATTGGAAATGTATCAGAATTTGCGCAAACGCTATTACGCTACCAGTCAAAAAATTCAGATGATGTTTGAGCTGGAATGTGCGTTCATTAAATTAGGAATGATGCGGAGTCGTTTTACCTTGGTACGCCATGAAAAAGAAAGAAAGGAACTTCAGCAGCTCATAGCTGAATTACCCGCAATCGATGAGCGCCAGACATGTGTAGAAGCAAAAACGTTGTATCATTTAATTATGGCACTAACGTATAAAATGCAATCAGATTTTCTTTCGGCACATTATCATTTTCACCGCTCTCTCGATTTATTTCATCATAAAAAGGATTACAGCAGCATGTTCCCCGATAATTATTTACAAGTGATTAGCGGGTATATAAAGACGGCCATAATGCTTGGAAAAAACAAAGAGGCAATGCATGGATTGGCCATTCTGAAGCGTCTGCACAATCAGCATCCTATTTTCAGATCCGATAAATTAAAAACAGAACTGTTTTTCGCTCTTTCGAATTATGAACTCATGTACTTCATAGAAAATAGCGAATACAAAAAAGCAAAAGAGCAGGTGAATTTCCTTGTTATTGAATTACCCGGATTCGAAAACCAGCTTTCCGCTTCGCAGCGTCTTGAATTGTACATTCGGATGAGCGTTGCCTCCCTGTTAAACAACGATACGCGCAAAGCATTACAATTTCTGAACCGGGTGTACTCCGAAAAATTTGAGCACCAGCATCGCGAGTTTTCCGGGTTTTGCAGAGTCTATTATTTATTACTACATGCCGAAATTGGGAATAAAGACCATCTGTATTATGCCATACGCTCCATTCAGCGCAAACTGGAACGGGAAAATAATTTCGGCGATGCAGAAAAATTACTCATGAAATACTTCCGGTCTCAAGTCCTGAAAGGAAAACGGAATAGCAGGGAATTTCAAATTGAAAAGTTCATTTCCGAATTGTTCTGGTTGAAATCAGATCCGCTTTTTCATTATTTCGATTTTTACCAATGGTTTTGCCTTAAGCAAGGCATCACACCGCATCATAAAGAGAAAAATTATAAAAACAGATTTAACGCATTATCGTCAACGGCCATACCGGTCGCAGCGGAGGCACGGAAGGAATAATTCGATTGCCTTTATCAGCAAATAACCAATCCCGGCATATCCCGGAATCAAGGATTTCGTCATCGTTTTTCATACGCAACTTTATTAGGTTTATATGTGTAATTTACTCTTAACCCGAGTTTTACGTTTCATCAATGAATTTGCGGTCGCCAATCCACAGGGAATGGTCGTATTTTTCAAAAAAATGGTAAATTCGAACCTCTCTCTTATTGCCTTATGCAACCACTCACGGCCCTAATCGTCGACGATGAAGAGCTCGCTCGCGAGAACCTTCAGATGCTCCTACAGGAGTACTGTCCGGAGATTGAGGTCGTGGGTCAGGCAGGTAACGTAAACGAGGCCCGCAAGCAAATTGCCGCCTTGCATCCAAGAGTTCTTTTTCTCGACATCCGAATGCCTTCCGGTGCTGAAGGATTAGAGTTGTTGGAGGACATGAAATCTTCCCGTTTTTTTGTTGTGTTTGTCACCGCATTTAAAGATTACGCCATCCGTGCTTTTAATGCCAATGCGATTCATTATGTATTAAAGCCGGTGGATATCGATGATCTTCGTTCTGCGGTTTTAAAACTTGTAGATGCCGCCAAAACATTTGAAGCTTATCCGGATAATTTTTCGCAGTACGAGTCCTCCGTAAAAAATCTTCAGGATAATTTGCTGCATCATAAAATCTCCAGTAAAATCACCATCTCTCATGCCAAAGGAATTAAGTTGGTGGATGTAGATACCATTAGCTATGTGGAAGCAGATGGAAATTGCAGCCAGATTCACTTTACCGATGGCAGTCGTTACCTGGATACCCGTACCCTGGGGGTTTATGAGGACATCCTCAATCCTGCACGCTTCTATCGGATTCATAAAAGTTATATCATCAATCTTAATCAGCTTACCGAGTACCTGAGTGAGGATGGATATTATGCCGTTTTAAAAGGAGGAATTAAGTTACCTGTAGCCCGGAATCGTGTTCCGGATTTCACACAAAAGTTGAAAAATCTCTGAAAAAGAGCTATTTCCGTTCAATCAACGATTACTACACTTCGTCATTTCATGAATATTTTACGGAACCCGCTCCGTAAATTCGAACTGAACGTTAAAATCAGAAGTCATGAAACTACGCTCCATTGTTGTCGACGACGAGTATTATTGCCGAAACAACCTTAAAATGATTATCGATGATTTTTGTCCCGAAATTGAAGTAATCGGTATGGCCGATTCAGCAGATCAGGCCAGGGAAATGATTTCCAAGCACCAGCCCGACCTGGTATTTTTAGATATTAAAATGCCTAAAGAAGATGGATTTTCTTTGCTTGAATCCATGCCAACACGGAATTTTTCGGTGGTTTTTACAACAGCGCATTCCGAATATGCCCTCAAAGCGTTTAAAGCCGATGCCGTGGATTATATTGAAAAGCCGATTAATATCGACGATTTACGAAATGCCGTGAACAAAGTGCTCAAGTTTCAGGTTAACCAACAACTGGAAAAACCAATTGAAACACCCATGAAAGCAGAAAAGGAAAACGATCGCATTTCTCTTGCCACGCGTGATGGTTTTATGATGGTAAAAAACGATGAAATTATTCATCTCGAGGCAAGCGATAACTACACCATGATTTATATGACGGATAACCGTAAGTTTTTAAGTTGTAAAAACATTAAGGTGTATGAAGAGTCATTAAATAAAAACAGCTTTTTCCGCGTTCATAAATCACATATCATAAATGTTGCAAATCATCTTAAAGGATTTACCAGATCTGAAGGAAATATTGCTATTTTGAGCAACGGAAAACACATCCCTGTTGCCCGAAGAAAATTAACCGACTTTTTAGAACGCATTAATACCATTTGATGAAAATCTATTCTTACATATTGAAAAGCCTGATGCTCTCAGGCTTTTTTATTTTGTGTTTAGAAAGCTTTTCACAGCAATATACCTTTGTTAATTACTCCACCGAGCAAGGACTCGCGCAATCGCAGGTTTCTGCCATGGTGCAGGATAAAAGAGGGTATTTGTGGTTCGCTACATTCGGCGGACTCAGTCGCTTTGACGGATTGGAGTTCGTGAACTATACGAAAAACGACGGACTGGTAGAAAATCAGTTGTACTCCGTTTTTTTGGATTCCAAAAACAGAATTTGGATTGGTGCAATATCTGCTTACAGTGTTTATGATGGACTGAATTTTACTTCCAAACGATTTCCTGAATCCCATTCCGGATTTAATATTATTTCAATCTGCGAAGATAAAAGCGGAAAAATCTGGTTTGCTTTAGAAGGAGGAGGATTAGCCTGCACCAATGGAGAACGATTGGATTTTTACGGATTGGAATCGGGATTAGATTTAAATGTACGTTCGGTTTTTTGCGATGCTTCAGGACAGATTTATGCCGGCACAAGAAATGGATTGTATCAATTTAAAGGGTCGCGTTTTGAACCGGTTTCATTTAACGGAACAACAGAATATAACATAAGCGCACTTGCCGAGGATAACAATGGAAAATTGTGGATCGGTACTTATGATGAAGGCGTATTTCATGAAAACGATGAAGGAGATTTTACCAACTATACCTCTTTTGAAGGATTAATAAATGATGGCGTGCGCACCATTTTTGTAGACAAGGATCAGCAGGTGTGGTTTGGTACAAAAGGTGGGGTAAGTAAATTTAATGGACGATCCTTTCAGAATTTCGGTATACAACAAGGACTAATCAATAACAACATCAAATTTATTGGTCAGGATTCAGAAGGAAATATTTGGTTTGGTACCGATGGAAAAGGGATTTTAAAATTATCCGGAGAAGCATTTACAACCTATACAGTTGCAGATGGATTAAGCTCCGATTTTGTAATGTCCATAACCGAGGCAGAAGATCATGCGCTCTGGTTTGCCACCTATGGTGAAGGCGTGGTCCGCTATGCCGATGGTGTTTTTTCTGTTTATACAGATGAAAATGGCCTTGCTAATAATACGGTTTGGAGTTGTGTCCGTTCAGGTTCAAAAATTTGGTTCGGAACATCTAATGGAGTTTCCGTTTTCGATGGAAAAAAATTTACCAGTTACACCACCGATGATGGTTTATTATCGAACAAAGTTACCTCGCTTTATGCAGATCCGCAAGGAAGAATCTGGATTGGAAATCGTGATGGATTATCGGTTTTCTATAATGGAGAAATAAAAAATTATTCCGATGCGGATGGATTGGTTGGTGGAAATATCCGGGGAATTTTTAAAGATAAAAGTGGAATGATTTGGTTGGGTGGTGCCAGCGGATTGTTTTCGTTTAACGGAGAGAAATTTCAGCAGTACCGTTTCGATGACAGCATTCCGGATAACACCGTTTATTGCATCATTTCAGATCAAACTGCAAATGGATTATGGGTTGGAACAAAATATGGATTGTTTCATTTTACCAATGGAAAATTCACCAATGTGTCGCTCGGTGAAAGCGTAAATGCAAACAATATTAATTTCCTTATCAGCGAAGGAGAAATGATTTGGGTGGGGACAAACAGCGGAATATTTCAGCTGAACGGAAGGGTTTTTATTGAAGAAAATAAAACTGTTTTTAGAAATTTTTCCCGACTCGAAGGTGTTCGTGGTTTAGAAAGCAACATGAACGCCGCTTTTCGCGATTCGCGTGGAATGTACTGGTTCGGTACCGATGGTGGATTAGTGCGTTATGATCCTGTTAAATTAAATAAAAACGGAAACCAGATTGAACCCTTCATTCACATCACCGGAGTGAAATTATTTTTTGATGAGGTTGACTGGAAAAAATATGCGAAAAATTTTAATTCAGAAACAGGTTTAGCTGTTGATCCAATTGTTCCTTACAATAAAAATCACTTTACGTTTTACTTCACGGGTATCAGTCATACCAACCCACAAAAAGTAAAATACCGCTTCATATTGGAAGGTTTCGATCAGGACTGGTCGCCTATTACCGATGCACGTTCCATTACCTACTCTAACCTTCCTGGAGGATCTTACATCTTTAAGGTGATTGCCTGTAATGATTCCGGGATATGGACCAGTACACCTGCAACTTTTTCATTCGTAATTACGCCTCCATTTTGGAATACCTGGTGGTTTTTTATTTTAATCGGATTGGTAATTCTCTTTTCTGTTTATCTGGTTTATAGATGGCGAATTGCGGTAATTCGCAGAAATAATGAACGAGATCAATTAATATATAAATCGAAACTTCTGAGTTTGGAGCAACAAACATTAAATGCATCCATGAACCGCCATTTTATTTTTAATGCATTAAATTCTATTCAGTATTACATCAACAAACAAGATAAACTCGAGGCCAATCGTTACCTCACGAGTTTTGCAAAATTGATCCGTAAAAATCTCGATAGTTCGGCATCCGGAAATCTGGTTACTTTATCTGAAGAATTAGAAAGGTTGGAATTGTATTTGTCGCTCGAAAACATGCGATTTAAAAACAAATTTTATTACGAACTTTTCCTCGATGAAAACATCGACACCGAAGGAGTAATGATTCCACCGATGTTACTGCAGCCTTATGTAGAAAATGCTATTTGGCACGGAATATTACCAATGGATCACCCCGGAACGATTTGGATTAAAATCATCCCTAACGACGACCGTTCAATTCGTATTACCATCACCGATGATGGGATAGGGATCAATACTAGCCTGAAATCAAAGGAAAAGCATGGGGCCGACCATATTTCCCGGGGAATACAAATTACGAGCGGACGCCTTTCGGTTCTTAAAAAACTGACCAATGAGAACCTTCGCATCGACGGTCCTTATGAGCTTCATAATGAAGATGGTACAGCAAGAGGGACTGAAGTTGTGCTGATTATCCCCGGCGCCGGAGTGCTCGAAAATGAAAAATTTGATGAAGAAGTGTACAGTTAAGAAACTTTTTTTATATTTTTACCGTATCTATCTAAAGAAAATAGTCAAGATGAAAGCAAAATGGATATATGTTCTACTTGTATCAGGCATGTTCGGCATGTCTTCCTGCGAGAAGGAATATATGGGGCCTGTAGATAATTCAGGCGCTCCTCTCCAATTGCGTGGAGGAGAAGATGGTTCTGGGGCGACCGTTGGAGATAGTGGTGGAACAATTACCGATACCGGTCATGATTCCGACTATGATTCGAAATCCAACAAGAAGAAAAAAGCTACAGCACCGAATTAATCGGGCTTTAAATAATCGCGAAATGCCTCCCCCAAAGGGAGGCATTTTTTTTACATGTCTACTGAAGCTTAGAACCCCTGGATTTTTCCTATTTATTACATTTCTATCATTTATTTTTCGTACATTAATGGTAGCTCTAGTTGTAATTAAATAATTGATTTATAACGTGTAGTGCTTGTAATATTTAATGAAATATCTTCATATTTATTACTTTTCTACCGGTATTAGTCAGCAAATTAATTGGAATAATTAACATGTCTAACGTAGCATCAGACCATCTGCACCGGCTAATAAAGTCATTGTCGAAGCCGGAGAAGCGGTATTTCAAGATTTATAGCTCCAGACACACGTTGGGTGAGGTCAACAATTATCAGGTGTTGTTCGATGCCATTGATAAGATGCAGGAGTACGATGAGGAGGTGTTAAAACGAAAGTTTGCCGGACAAGCCATTCTCAATCAGTTCTCGATTGCTAAAAATAGATTATACGAACAGGTATTAAAGAGTCTCGATTCATTTCATGCCAACAGTTCTATCGATGCAGAATTAAAACGATTGATTCACTGTGCTGAAATTTTATACAAAAAAACACTCTATACGCAGAGTCAGAAATTATTAAGGAGCGCCCGAAAGCTTGCCGAAAAATACGATAAGCATAATGCGATGCTTGAAATATCTACCTGGGAAAAATTATTGATCGAAAAAGATAATTATACCGAGGTAGGGGATAAAGAACTTCAGGAAATTCTTGAATCCGATCGCTTAACCCTGTCCAAAATTTCGAACTATAACGAGTTCTGGAATATTAAAAGCAGATTGTTTTATATTTTAAACCGCAAAGGCAAAGCAAGGAGTCAAAATGAACTTTCCAGCTTTAAATCCATTATCGATAATGTATTATTAAAAAGTGAGGACGAAGCGCTTTTTCATGAAACAAAATACCTCTATCACCATATTTATTCGGCCTATTATTTCGGTATAGGCGATTACGAAAATTCATTTGTTCACCTGAAGAAAAATGTTGAGTTGATCGAACATTTTACCGAAAAATTTAAGGAAGAACCCAATGTGTATTTTTCCGTATTAACGAATCTTATTTATATCGCTAGTCGACTAAGAAAATTCAACGAGGTTTCTATTCACATCGAAAAATTGCGCTCATTGCCCGAGAAGCTGGCTTTACAGCGGAATGAAGATCTCGATATCAAATTATTTTCTTCTACCTATAGCATTGAATTAACGCTTTACATCACCACGGGTGATTTTGAAAAAGGACAACAACTCATTCCCGTTATTGAGCAGGGATTGAATTTGTATGGCGATAAAATAAATAATGTCAGAAAAGCCTATCTGTTGCTCAATATGGCGGTAGTAAATTTCGGTCAAAAAAACTATACCGAATCTTTACGATGGATCAATGAATTATTGAATAACATTAATATCGATAAAACGGAAGACATCCACTGTTTTGCGCAATTACTCAACATGGTAGTGCATTTAGAGTTGGGGAATCAACGGTTGGTTCCTTATGCATTAAAATCGGTTCAACGCTATCTTGCGTTGCGAAACCGTGTTTACAAATTCGAAAATATTTTTCTGCACTTCATTAACCGCATTCTAAAAACCGCAGGAAATTCGGAAGAACGCAAAGTGTATGAAGGACTACTCTCGGAATTAAAGGCCATTGAAGAAGATAATTTCGAAAAAACAGCTTTCGAATATTTCGATTTTGTTTCCTGGGCACAGAGCAAAGTCAGTGGTGAGGATTTTAAATCTTTAATCCGGAAAAAAGCTTTATTACCGAATCATTAACTAAAGTGATTCCAGCCCTGGGCTTTTAATTCAATGGCTTCTCCATTTTGTGTTATCAGCATGGCCTTTTCCTGTTGATCGGTAATGTGACCAATAACCGTAAAATGCGGATTCGATTTTATTTTATCGTAATCCGATTGTTGAATGGTAAACAGAAGTTCATAATCTTCTCCTCCATTTAATGCACAGGTAACAGGTTCAAGATTGAATTCTTCAGCTGTAGAAATGGTGGAAGGATCCAAAGGAATTTTTTCAATGTATAGATGTGCGCCATGACCGGATGCTTTACAAAGATGCATCACCTCACTGGCTAATCCATCGCTGATGTCGATCATTGAAGTGGGGACAATCTGTAGTTGATCAAGAATGTCGATCACATCTGCTCGGGGTTCGGGTTTTAGCTGACGTTCCAAAATGTAATCATGTCCACTTAGGTCAGGTTGAATGGAAGGATTCTCACGGAAAATTCTGTTTTCGCGCTCAAGAATTTGAAGTCCCATATAGGCACCACCTAAATCTCCGCTTACAACAAGCAAATCATTTTTTTTAGCACCCGATCGGTAACTGATTTTATTTTTTTCTCCTTCACCGATGGCGGTGATATTAATGATGAGTCCGGATCTGGAGGAACTGGTATCGCCACCAACTAAATCAACTTTGTATTTATCGCATGCCAATAATATTCCGGCATATAATTCTTCCACCGCTTCCAACGAAAAACGATTTGAAATGGCAATAGAAACCAACAGTTGGGTTGCCTTTCCATTCATGGCGCAGATATCGGAAATATTACTTGCAGCTGCTTTATATCCGAGATGCTTAAGTGGCACATAACCTAAATCGAAATGTACTCCCTCGGCCATCATGTCTGTACTGAGTAAAGTTACCTTTCCGTTTCCTTTATCAATAACAGCGGCATCGTCGCCAATTCCTTTTAATGTATCACCCTGGTGAAGGTTAACGTGTTCGGCGAGATGTTGAATTAATCCAAATTCGCCCAGGTCCGAAAGTTCAGTACGGTTTTCTTTATTTTCTAGCATGGTGCAAAATTACCGAAAGGACCAACAATAAAAAAACCGGAGTAGTTACCCCGGTTTCTTTATTCATTATATTGAAAATTAGCGGTTGATATTATCAAATACCTTAGTAGCATATGGAGTTGCTGTTGAAATATAGAATCCATATCCTTTGTCGGAATAAATCGCAACGTAGTTTTCTTTGTACCCGAAACGGAAGGTGTAGGTGTTTCCAACTTCAGAAACTACAGTGTAATCTGTGAATTCTTCTTTTTCGTCTCTGCTGATTACTTTGTAAAGACTGGTAATGGTTTCGGTACAATGAATAAATTCATTGTTGTTGATGAAAAGGTAGTACGAATAATACGTTCCTACTTCACCTTGACCGGTGATTTCTCCGGCAGAATTGAATTCAAATTCCTGACGGGTAAGTGTTGGCCATACTTCTCCTTTTTGCGCGAATGAAATCATTGCAGAGAAGACGAAGGCAATGCTGAGAATAAATTTGCGGCTCATATGATTTTGTTTTTCCTGCAATTACCAAAAAAAGTGCCAATTATTTTCTACGGTAAAACACTTGTTTTTCTGATTTCCCGCAGTTTCATGCCCACAATACCACTTTTTTGGTATTTTTGCAGTAATTTAGATTTAATCTAAATTAATTTGCAAAGCGGAAACTTATTTATTTCCGGGTTGTTGTACTTAATAATAGAAGAAAAAAAGGATGATTAAGGTAAGTGAATCTGCTAAAAATCAAGCTGTTAAGCTGATGAGTGAAGAACATGCCGGTCAAGAAGCCTTTATCCGAGTTGGCGTAAAAGGAGGGGGTTGCTCCGGATTGATGTACGATCTGAAGTTTGATACGGAGATGGGTCCGGAGGATAAGGTGTTTGAGGATAATGGGGTAAAAATTGTGGTGGACCGCAAGAGCTTTCTTTATTTGGTGGGTACGGAGTTGGATTATTCCGGCGGATTAAATGGCAAGGGTTTCATTTTTAAAAATCCGAACGCCGATCGTACCTGTGGCTGTGGAGAATCATTTTCAATATAACGATCTGAACAATGGCGTACGAGGGAGATGAATTATTGGATGAGTTAACGAATCAGGAGTATAAATACGGATTCGTTACCAATATCGATTCGGATAAAGCACCTAAAGGGTTAAACGAAGATATTATTCGTTTTATCTCTGCAAAAAAACAAGAACCACAATGGTTGCTCGATTGGCGTTTAAAAGCATTCGCGCAATGGCAAAAGATGACGGAACCCGAATGGGCGCATGTGCATTATGCAAAAGTGGATTATCAGGACATTCATTATTATGCTGCTCCAAAACCTAAAAAAGAATTGGCAAGTTTGGATGAAGTGGACCCGGAGTTATTGAAGACATTCGAAAAACTGGGGATTAGTCTTGATGAGCAAAAACGATTAACAGGTGTTGCTGTGGATGTGGTGATGGATAGTGTATCCGTGAAAACTACATTTAAGGAAGAATTAGCAAAACATGGAATTATTTTTTGTTCCATGTCCGAAGCAGTAAAAGATCACCCGGAACTGGTGAAAAAATATTTGGGAACAGTTGTTCCTCCTTCGGATAATTATTTTGCTGCTCTAAATTCCGCGGTCTTTACCGATGGAAGTTTCTGTTACATTCCCCAGGGAGTTCGTTGTCCGATGGAACTCTCCACTTATTTCAGAATTAATGAAGCGAATACGGGTCAGTTCGAACGCACCTTGCTCATTGCTGATAAAAACAGTTATGTCAGCTACCTCGAAGGATGTACCGCGCCTATACGCGATGAAAATCAACTTCACGCTGCAGTGGTGGAGCTGATTGCCATGGAAGACGCAGAGATTAAATATTCAACTGTACAAAACTGGTACCCGGGAGATAAAGATGGTAAGGGCGGTATCTATAATTTCGTTACCAAGCGAGGCATTTGTGAAGGGAAAAATTCTAAAATTTCCTGGACCCAGGTTGAAACGGGATCTGCAGTAACCTGGAAATACCCTTCTTGCATTTTAAAAGGAGATAATTCTATTGGAGAATTTTATTCGGTTGCGGTTACCAATAATAAACAACAGGCAGATACCGGAACCAAAATGATACACCTTGGTAAAAACACCAGAAGTACCATCGTATCGAAAGGAATCTCTGCCGGATTTTCAAATAACAGTTATCGCGGATTAGTGCGTATTGCTAAAGGAGCGGTCAATGCCAGAAACTTTTCACAGTGTGATTCGCTTTTGATGGGAGATAAATGTGGAGCACATACTTTTCCTTACATTGAAGTGAACGATAATACCGCGAAAGTTGAACATGAAGCTACCACTTCTAAAATTGGAGAAGACCAAATCTTTTATTGCAATCAGCGAGGAATCGATACGGAAAAGGCGGTGAGTCTGATTGTGAATGGATATTGTAAGGAAGTATTGAATCAATTACCCATGGAGTTTGCAGTGGAAGCACAAAAATTATTAGCTATTTCATTAGAAGGATCAGTAGGATAAAAATTTTGAAGAATGATTACGATTAAAAATTTACACGCGAATGTTGAAGGAAAAGAAATTCTTCGCGGAATAAATCTTGAAATAAATGCCGGAGAGGTTCATGCTATTATGGGACCTAATGGATCGGGTAAATCTACCCTTGCCTCGGTTTTGGCAGGAAGAGAAGAATATGAAGTTACCGAAGGAAGCGTCATCTTTAATCAAAAAGAATTATTAGAGTTATCACCTGAAGACCGTGCGCGTGAAGGATTGTTTCTCGCATTTCAATATCCTGTAGAAATTCCGGGCGTAAGTAACGTGAATTTTTTAAAGACCGCCGTAAATGAAATTCGGGCTTATAAAGGACAAGAACCTGTAAGTGCGAAGGAGTTTTTGCAAATGGTAAAGGAACGTTCTGCATTGGTTGAGCTGGATAGTAAACTTGCCAGCCGATCGGTGAACGAGGGATTTTCCGGTGGGGAGAAAAAAAGAAATGAGATTTTCCAAATGGCCATGCTCGAACCTAAACTGGCAATTTTGGATGAAACAGATTCCGGTTTAGATATCGATGCGTTGCGTATTGTTGCTAACGGGGTAAATAAACTTAAATCGAAAGAGAACGCCACTTTGGTTATTACCCACTATCAGCGTTTGCTGGATTATATTGTTCCCGATTTTGTTCATGTATTGTACAAAGGTAAAATTGTAAAAACCGGAGGAAAAGAGTTAGCGTTGGAGTTAGAGGAAAAGGGTTACGACTGGATTAAGGCAGAGCAGGGTGAAACAGTTTAAGAAGTGAACATGGAAATGGTAAAAACAGGAAATGCAGCAGCGTTCGTAGAAGGATTAAAATCCTCCTTCGGCGATTTGTCAGCATCGCGCCTTCGTAGTGTAAATGAATTGTCGGAAATGGATTTCCCAACCGTTCGCAATGAACGCTGGAAATACACCCGCTTAACTAAATTCCAAAAGGAAACATTTCAGATAAACAAATCGATTTCAACTTTAAATCTATCCTTTACTAAGGATCATTCACTCAATCGAATTGTGTTTATCAATGGATTTTTCTCGCAAGAAAACTCAAACATTCAGGAAAAGGGATTCGCATGGAGTGAAATGAAAGATGAGACTATTCTGACGTCCGAATTCCAATCCTCCCTATTTACCAAAATCAACGATGCTTTTTTTACATCGGGTTTGGATATAGAAATTAAAGAAAATATTGATCGCCCCATAGAGGTTGTTTTCATTTCACAGGGTGAAAAGAACACTTCACAGATTCGAAACCGGATTCGTGTTGCTAAAGGAAAACAGGCGAGCTTTCGCTTTATTTTTGAATCGGCAGACAATCACGTTGGTTTTACGAATGTATTAACTAAGGTTTTAGTTGAACAAAATGCTCAATTAAGTATTCAGCAGTTACAGAATGAAAATCTCTTAAACTATCATTTCAACACCATGGTGGTTGAACAGGAAGGGGATAGTCGTTTTACAGTGAATACCTTTTCATTGGACGCACATTTAATTAGAAATAATTTGTTTATTTCCTCCAATGGGGAAAACACAGAAAGTAACCTTAACGGTTTATACATCACCAATGGTGTTCGTCATGTCGATAACCAGACGGTAATGGATCATACCCGTCCGCATGCTTTGTCCAACGAGTTGTATAAAGGAATTATGGATGAGCAAAGTTCAGCTGCGTTTAATGGAAAAGTGTTTGTTCGCCAGGATGCGCAAAAGATCAATGCTTATCAGTCGAATTCCAATATTTTATTGTCCGAAACAGCACAGGTTAACAGTAAACCTGAGCTTGAAATTTATGCAGATGACGTAAAATGTTCTCATGGCTCTACAACGGGTCAGTTGGATGAAGAAGCATTGTTTTATTTGCAGGCAAGAGGAATTTCTGAGAAAAGTGCCCGTCTGTTATTGGTGCAGGCATTTGCAGGCGATGTAATAAATAAAATTGAGGATGAAGAATTCAGATTAAAAGTGGAAGAGCAGATTGCTTCCAAATTTAACTGGATAAAATAGTATCAGCGTGGAGCAGGAAATCAATCATTCGGTGGAAGAAATCAGAGCTTTGTTCCCATTGCTAAGTACCAGGGTTAATGGTAAACCACTGGTGTATCTCGATAATGGTGCTACATCTCAAAAGCCACAAGAACTTATTGATTGCATTTCCAGGTATTATACTTCACAAAATGCCAACATCCATCGTGGTGTGCATACCTTAAGTCAGGAAGCTACCGCATTGTATGAAGAAAGCAGAATAGCACTGCAATCTTTTATCAATGCAAGATTTTCGCATGAAATTATATTTACGAGTGGAACAACCCAGGGGATTAATCTTGTTGCGCATTCGTTTGGCAGGAGATATCTTAGGGAGGGCGACGAAATTTTAATTTCTGCTTTGGAGCACCATAGCAATATTGTCCCCTGGCAAATCATTTGCGAAGAGCGTTCAGCTAAACTCAGAGTGATTCCCATGAATGAAAATGGAGAATTACAACTCGATAAGTTAGATGAATTGCTTTCATCAAAAACGAAGTTGCTTGCTTTAACCCATGTTTCGAATTCTTTGGGGACTATCAACCCGATAAAAGAAATCATCGAAAAAGCGCATAAAAAGAATGTACCGGTATTGGTGGACGGAGCGCAAGCTGTTCAGCACCTTCAGGTGGATGTTCAAGAACTGGATTGTGATTTTTATGTTTTTTCCGGTCATAAAATGTTTGGTCCCACAGGCACCGGTGTGTTATACGGAAAAGAAAAGTGGTTAAACGAAATGCCGCCATATATGGGAGGTGGCGATATGATAAAAACAGTGACCTTCGAAAAAACGGAATACAACGATTTACCCTTTAAATTTGAAGCAGGCACACCCAATATTGCAGATGGAATTGCCATGAAGGCAGCTGTTGATTTTATTAATCGTATTGGTTATTCCAAAATTCAGCACATCGAAGAAGAGCTTCTTGTTGAGGCCACGCAGCGTTTGAGTTCTATTGAGGGATTACGTATTTATGGAACTTCCCATTCAAAGGCGGGAGTCATCTCATTTAATATTGAAGGATTGCATCCTTATGATGTGGGTACCATTCTGGATCAGCAAGGTATTGCTGTAAGAACGGGTCACCACTGTACCCAGCCTATAATGGATTACTATCAAATTCCGGGCACAGTTCGCGCTTCATTTTCTTTTTATAATTCAATGAGCGATATCGATGCGTTGTATAATGGAATTCTTAAAGCAATAAAAATGTTGAAACGCTAATCGGCATGAGTGTAAGAGCGAAAGAAAAAGAAATAGTTGAGGAATTCTCCATGTTCGATGATTGGGATTCTAAATACGAGTACATTATTGATCTGGGAAAGGAATTGCCATTGATTGATCCTGCTTTCAAAAATGATGATTACCGGATTAAAGGTTGTCAAAGTCAGGTTTGGCTGCATGCAGAAATCAAAGATGGAAAGTTGTTTTTTACAGCAGATAGCGATGCCATTATTACAAAAGGAATCATTGCATTGTTGGTGAGGGTATTTAATGAAGAGGCACCCGATGAAATTGTAAATACAGATTTACAGTTTATCAATGAAATCGGATTAAATCAGCATTTGTCGCCCACCAGGAGTAATGGACTATTAAGCATGATTCGCCAAATGAAACTTTATGCACTTGCCTCGCAAGCGAAAAAAGATTGATTATGGACAAGAGACAATTAGAAGATGAAATCATTAAAATCATAAAGACCGTTTATGATCCGGAAATTCCTGTCGATATTTTTGAACTGGGATTGATTTATGAGATTAAGATTGATGATGATATTAATGTGGAGGTGATCATGACCCTGACCTCACCTTCTTGTCCGGCAGCAGAAAGTTTACCCGGTGAAGTTGAAAAGAAGGTAGGAGGAATTGAGCATGTTAAAAGCGCAAAAGTCACTATTACGTTTGATCCGCCATGGACAAAAGAAATGATGAGCGAAGAAGCGCAATTGGAGTTAGGTTTTATGTAATAACTAATTTTTTAGTTGGAAGAAATCAGAAATAAAGTAGCTGAAAGCGGAATTGTATCGCTGGACCTTGCTGAATTCCTTCATGGAAAGGAAAGGGAAGTGATTGATATTGCTCCCTTATTGTGGCAGGGATTAGCGATTAAAGAAAAAGATTTTCGGAATTGGATGGCTGAAACCGACTGGACGAAATATGCAGGCAAATATGTTTCAGTCTATTGTTCAGCGGAAGCTTTAATACCTACCTGGGTTTGGTTATTATTATCTTCATCACTCAGTGCACATGCCGAAAAAGTTTTTTTTGGAACCGAAAATGATTTAATTGAATCAATCATTCTTCAATCGATTACTGAAATTGGTGATGAACACTATTTAAATGCACGTGTAGTTGTAAAAGGATGCAGCGAGTATAGCTTGAGTCCGGCAGTTTATATTGCATTAACTGCCAAACTTGTTCCTCAGGTAAAAAGTTTGATGTTTGGCGAACCTTGCAGTACAGTTCCTGTATTCAAGAAGAAATAAAACTTAAGCAACCTTTGCATTAAATTGCTGGCGCAGTTCTTCGCCGGACAACAGAACTAAAACCTTACCGGTATTTCCAATGCAATAGTATTTTCTGTTCATGTAGGACCTTCTTACATTATAACGCATTGGATTAAAAACGCCAATGGTAATTAGTTCCATTTCGTCGACCGGAAAATTAACCGGGTCAAATGATTCCAACGATTCAATAAGGTGTCCTTCCTGTAATACGGTTTCTTTTTCCATCAGGGCAAATCCAAATTCCAGTTCAAAACATTGATATCGTAAAAACTCAGGACTCTCCTGGTTCCATTTTTTACATTGCTCCTCACCAAATACTTCAATCAATCGTTTGTCGACCCCTTGCGAATTATTCATATTTATCGGATTCATGATGTAGCTTTTAATACTTTGACGCATAATCGTGTGTTTTATTGCATCGAAATACGTCAATCAACATTAACTGATGATGAACGAAAGGTTAGGAAGTTTGGAAGAATTTTGGGAGAAGGGGAGAAAATCGAAAAAAGTGGGCTGTACGGGATTCGAACCTGTGACCCCTACCTTGTCGAGGTAGTGCTCTAAACCAGCTGAGCTAACAGCCCTGAAACGTCAAAATTAAGGGTTTTTAGCCATCCAGAGCTATTGTTTGGCATCCTGCAATAAAACTAACTATTGCTATCTTTGCACTATGGCCTCGTAGTTCAATGGATAGAATAGAAGTTTCCTAAACTTTAGATACAGGTTCGATTCCTGTCGAGGCTACCATTAAAGCAGAATAAGTCCACAGTGAGCTTTGGACTTTTTTAGTTTCAATGATTCGAGGTGATTTAATTGAAATAACTGTATCTAAATTCTAAATAGGAACCACTTCCAATCAGCTCTTCAATTAAAATTAATTGCTGTGCATTAAAAACCTGAATGCGGTTAACACGGTTGTTGTTTTGTATATCGAGTTGTTTTACTACAGTGTATTTCTGTTTTTTTTCGGCAGGTAAATGATATTGCGGAAGTTTGATTTCGACCGATTTTACCTCAGTAAATGCTTCAGGTGCCGGAAGTCCGTATTCTTCTTTATCATGATAACCATAAGGCATTTCATCTCGCTTTTTATTTAATTCTTCATAGCTCACATCCTGCACCAATTCACCGTTTCTATACATTTTATAAGCGATCATTTCACCTTCCTTATTATATTCCATAATCGAAGACTCATCTTCCGACCAAACTCCATTTTTTTTCGACTTCAATACATGTTTTTGAATGGTTCCGGTTTTTAAATCGAACCTGTGATTTAAAGTGTCATTATTGTGGAGACGGTACCAGCTTTTCTCCAGGAAATTTCCTGTGGCCGGATCAAGTTTGGTGTAGTGAATGTCGGTAAAGTCAGTTTCAAGTATTTCAATATGTTTAATAAGCTGACCTTTTTCGTTGTAATATTTTTCGCGGAGTTCCAGTTTAGAAAATCCTTTGATGGAATCTCCGGCCATCGTGGTCATTGTAAATTTTTTGTTGGCCACATCGTAATCGAAGGTGGTGTAGCGGTATGCCGGACCGTTGCCATTGGTATTTCGTTGCAAACTGGATTTCATGCATCCGTTTTCAGAAAATTGAATAACCGTCTGAAGCTCTTTTTTTGTTTCCTCAGAATGATTCATCCAGTACTCAACTTTTTTAATTTTTAATTGAGCAATGCGATCGTTGCCTAAAAATTCCCATTGCTGACATTCTTGTGCCTTTAGCTGAGAAGTAAAAAATAGAAAAACAAGGATTACGGTTTGACGAATCATAAATGATAAACTAAGAATTTAGTTAAAGAAATATAGTTGATTATTTTTCCAATAACCAGGCAGAATCATTTCCCTTTTCACGAATCTGATTAAGTCCTTTTAAAGCTTCTTCTTTATTGGAATAACTCTCGATGGCCACGCGATGTAACCCGCCAACTTCATCTAAAATGTAAGAATCAAAACCTTGAGCCTTTAATTCGGAAACCAAATTTTCTGCATTACCTAATTCGCGGAAACAACCTCCTATAACATGTAAATGCGATTGCGATTTAACCTGATTGTTTTTGGCAACGAATGTAGATTCTGCAGCAGGCTTTTCTGTAACTGCAATATTTAGATAATTGCCTTTGGTATTTAAGTCTAATTGAGCAACAGGTCCTCCGGCATTTTCTACCAGCTCAAACCACTCGTCGTGCGATTCAACCTCCAGCTTTAAACCTTCATGTGCCCTCGCAACATAAGTGGGTGAAGAAGAATGAAAAGGATTGAGGTCGGCGAATTCTAAATGTCCCGTACTCAGAAAATCTGTTTTAGCAGGGATCCAGATAGAATAGAAAACAATGGGAGCTACTGCTGATGCAATCGCCCAATTACGAAAAGCAGAAATTTTTCGAACTCCGGTTTGTTCCTTCTGTTCTGTTTCCTGTTGTATTGGAATGATTTTCGACTCCTGTTTTTCCTCCGCAAGATTTTCCATCACCGGTTTAACGGTGCGAATAATTTCGCGCGCTACTACAGGATACAAACCAAAAGATTCAACTAAAAAATTAATGGAAAAGTCAGGTTGAAACTGAATATTTTTCTCCTCATCTAGAAATAAAATACCCAATCCCTGGAACTCAATGCGCTCTCCTCTGCTTAATTTAGTCTTGCACTCCAATACATAATTTTGTAATTGAACTGTGCTTTGCTGATAGCTCAGATTTTCTTCTCTGGAAATCGTCTCAGCCAATAATCCGTCGTTAGATATCAGGTTCTTATTGAAAATAATACCCTTAGATGGCGGATAAGCCATACCTGAATCGAATTGGATTCTTGATGGACTATGATTGGCCACAAAACCACCCAGACCAGGAATGATTACACAATCATACTGGAACAAAAGTGAAGTAATATGTTTTTCGATTTGCATTGAACTGTAAAGGTAACACCGATAAGGCTATTTCCCAAAAGTTCTTAACAAGGTTTTCAAATCTTCAGGAACATCAACCCCTATCGCTTCATGTTGGGTTTCAGACAGTTTTATTTTAAACCCATTTTCCAGCCAGCGCAATTGTTCGAGCGATTCAGATTTTTCTAATGGACTGACAGCCAAATCGCTTATCTGTTTTAGGACATCACTTCTGTAACCGTAAAGTCCCACATGTAAAAAATAGGACTGGGCATCAAGCCATTGGTCCTCCGGCAGATTTTTTTGGAAAGGAATCGGATGGCGGGAAAAATATAGCGCAAAGTGATTTTTATCGATTACTGCTTTTACCTTGTTGGGGTTAAAGAGAATGCCCGGGTCTGCAATTTTGCGGATTAAACTTGCAATCTGGGCTTGAGGATCATTAAAACATTGAATCAATTCTTCAATTTGAGCGGGATCAATAAATGGTTCGTCGCCCTGTATATTAATCACCACATCAAAATCGGCGGTGTTTTTTTCCAATACTTCCCTGCAACGGTCTGTACCGCTTTGATGATCGGCAGAGGTCATCATGGCCTTTCCACCGTGTGCATGGACGTGTTCTAAAATGCGCTCATCGTCGGTAGCAACAATAACGTCATTTAATAAACTACACTTTTTTGCTTGCTGATACACCCGCATAATCATGGATGTACCCATGATGTCCACCAGCGGTTTTCCGGGAAATCGGCTGGATGCATAGCGCGCGGGAATAACACCTAGAATTTTCATTAATGTTCCCTTACCATGAGTGAATCACTGAGCGCTTTTAATAAGTGCTTCATTTTTTCATCACCTTTAATTGCGTTAAGGTGAGTTATAGCATTCGAATAAAATTTGTCCATTTCCTTACGTGTTTTTTCCTGAATGGAAAGGTCCTCGTAGATCGACAAAACTTCTTTTATTTTTAAATCTTCGGGTAAATGATTGGAGCGAATTAGTTGACGGAGCTCATCCGATTTTTCGCGATTTTCCGAATGGAGTGCGCTCAACATTAAAAATGTTTTTTTGTTGGCGGCTATGTCACCTCCTACTTTTTTCCCAAATTTTTCCGGATCACCAAAAGCATCCAGAAGATCATCTTGTAATTGAAACGCTATACCAAGATTTTTTCCGAATTCATATAAGTGTTCTGCATTCTCCTCTGAAGCATCGGCAAGAATAGCGCCGATTTTTAATGCGCCACCTAATAAAACGGAAGTCTTTAAGGCAATCATTTCAATGTATTCGTCAATGCTTACATCATCCCTCGTTTCAAATTCCATATCGAATTGTTGTCCTTCGCAAACTTCAA